>JABRVX010000039.1 GCA_039961735.1 Fimbriimonadia bacterium | reverse complement strand
GCACCCTCTATCTCCTAACGGGCCAGCAGACAACGAACACCGCGACGGTTACGCACGTCGGCGCCCGCCACTACTCCCCCTCCCTCCGCCGCTGGCTGCAACGGGATCCCGTAGACATCAATGCTGGCAATCCCAATCTTTACTGCTACGTCCTGAATTCGCCAGTCCTGCTCAACGACCCGAACGGCCTACAGGATGATGACTTTCCGCCTCTCCAAGAGGGACGCTTCCGCTACCCGTATGGGCAGGCGATGGCCACTGTCAATCTCGGCGCTCACATTGGGGTCATCGCTCTGGAGCTAGTTCAAGAGCAGCTTGCTGCATGCGTACTTACTGGGGGCAGTTGGGTCGTGATTGGTACGATCGGCAAGGGAAGCAAGTTCGTAGTGAAGGCGCTCAAACTGATGCCGAGGGTCGGGGGTGGCAGAGTTGTTCTGCTTCCAAAGATCATTCGTGTGATCGAGGAGAAGGGGTTCCAACACGCCACCAAGCACCTCAAGGAACTCCTCCGCCGAGCACCCACCGAGGTGGACAAGGCCTGGTTCAGGGAACAGCTAGAGAAGGCGACCCTGCAGGGCATGCAGTTCTTCGACACGCTGCAGGGAAACACGCCGGTGGTAGGTCATATGATGCGCATGACCGGCGAGAACCATGGATGGTGGCTCGTCGCGTGGTACCATCGCGAGACCGGTCTGTTGCAGTCTGCCGTATTCGTGCGTGAAGGAAGCAAGCAATGCCACAACTTCATGGAGCTCATCAAGGCCGCCAAGACCGCGGCCAAGAGATGAACGGGGGCACACTTGGGAACCGACCACATGAACGGGAAGTCAGCGAAGGAGCACGAGCCTATCGAGGCCTATGAGCCGGGCCCGCCGTGGTTACCTGGGTTCATCCAAGGTCCTTTTCTTTACCTCAGCATCTATCAAGAGGGTGCTGAGAAGCGGCTGCTCTCATGTATGGAGGAGGTACTTCTCCAGCACGGATGGAGAGAGCCTCCGCTTGAGCCTCCACCACCGGTGCCGCGAGAGGAATGGGAGACATCGCTGTACTGGTGCCGGGGGCCCATCCCCGGTGCAGGCACCGTGAGGGGTGCCTTAGAATCTGCGGGGACGCTGAGCCCGGACCTGTATCCCGATCCGGACCTCGTGCGATTCTGGGTCTCTGCGGAGAACCACCACATTGCATCCTCGTTTCCTCAGGACCGGGACGCCGTGGCTCGTGCGCTCTCTGTTTCCAGGTACATGTTGCACCTGCTTCACACAGTCTGTTCTTCAACGGACTTCCTGTATGGAGGCATAGCCCAGGAGTACTACGTTCCTGGCCCACGGGAGATGCGGGATCGGTTGTCCACTGGCCCGTCTTTGGGTTGTATCGCGATGTCAAGGGCCCATTACTCCGAAACGGCCCTGAGCCGCATGGCAGAATTGTACAATGGCAGGGTCAGGTACGAGGCGTCCTATGTGTTCTACGAAGACCCTGGCGAGCTGGACCCGCGTGCTGAGTGGCTGAAGCCGAGCAGAGGCGATGCCGAGGAGATCATGCGGATACTACTTTCTCCCATCGACTTGGCAGGCGTGTGAGGCGCGTGTGGTTGTACCAGCGATCAGTCCGTCAGCGGCCCCGCAACCGCCCAAGTCAGGCTGCCGGCGTCGGCCCGTCCGCGACCGGCTGGGGCATGTGAGAGGGTTGATGAACACCTCCAAGACCATAACCGACCGGTACGTCTACGACGCCTACGGCAACGACATGGTCCCCAACCTGCACAACACCACGGAGGGGAATGCGCTCCGCTTCCGCTGGAACGGCTCCTACGGCTACCGGACGCTCTACCTGCTCTCCGGCCAGCAAACCACTAACACCGCTGCGCTAGCCGGGCAGCAGAGCACGAACACTGCGACGGTTCCCGATTTGCTCGGGACAGGCATGCACGTCGGCGCCCGCCACTACTCCCCCTCCCTCCGCCGCTGGCTGCAGCGGGATCCTGCTGGACTTGGGGGAGGCAGTCCCAATCTATATCAGTATTGTGGCTGTAACCCGGTTGGAGCTGCCGACCCCAGTGGCCTAGGCCCAGGCGACCAACTGCCTGTGGAGCTTCGAAAGACCATTCTGCGGGTCCAGGAGCTCAACTCGAAGCGCAAGCTGACCGAGGTGCAGGCGTTTGCCACAATCCTCCAAGCTATCGCGTTTGAAAGTCTAGTGGAGATCCGATTCTGTGGGTTCTCGATCGGCACATCATTTGATGTCGGCAAGTTTTCGGACCTGCTCTACCGGACGTTTGTGGCGAACGGCGGCTTGGTTTCGGCAGCTGGACCAGACGCTGTCGAGTTGCTACCTGACGACAGCTGGCGGTTCCGCACCAACGGTGGCGAGGGGACCCCGCGCCATTTCGCCGCTGCGGCCTATGTTGCGTGGTTGGCTCTCGGGGATCCACTAAAAGCAAAGGCTCTTGGATTGGCGTTCGAAGCGATTGGCGGGTGGAAGCCAAATGATTCCCCAGGCGATGTCGCTGCCAACAACCTTGGCGCGGACTTCCTGATGCTGCTGGCGCGACGCGCCTTCAGTTGTCCGAGTCAGGTGTACGACTGGGTGATTGACCGCATGGCACAACCACGAAGATGACTGACTACCATGGGTCTTCCCGGGCATGGCGACTGGTGCTGTGGATCTGCGCCGGTATCAGTGTTGCGCTAGTCACGGCATGCTGGGCCTTCTGGTTTGTCACACGTCCACTGCAGTGTTGGGAGAATATCAGTGAGATCAAACTGGCCTTCTACCAACAGGAGGTGGACCCGGCGTCTCTGCGTGGTATGTGCCCTGTAACATCCAGTCCGTACTTCATATCGAAAAGCGCTCTCTTGTGGGCGCGTAAGGGCTCCCGGAGGCCCAGCAAGCCAGAGCCGGTGGTCTGGGACTCGCGACCCCATCGCGACGGGTTCTACACGATAGGATGGTCTGACTTGTCTTTGACCAAGGTCCGCAAGCTACCGCCGGACCTACCACCAGGCATACCCTTCGACAAGTTGGCAGCACAGGGCTGCGGCGAAAGGCAGTACGCACCGTGACCCCCTCTAGTCCGAGTTGTCC
Source organism: Fimbriimonadia bacterium (assembly GCA_039961735.1). Taxonomy (NCBI): domain Bacteria; kingdom Bacillati; phylum Armatimonadota; class Fimbriimonadia; species Fimbriimonadia bacterium. The sequence goes on along the minus strand of JABRVX010000039.1, from coordinate 16,541 downwards.
GATGCGGCATCAACAGAACCTTGTCACCGCGACGGTTCCCGATTTGCTCGGGACAGGCATGCACGTCGGCGCCCGCCACTACTCCCCCTCCCTCCGCCGCTGGCTGCAGCGCGACCCGATCGGTCTGAGAGGCGCTAACCCCAATCTATATCAGTACTGCGGCAACTCTCCCATCGGAGCGGTCGATCCGATGGGACTCCAGATGCGGCCCCCAGTCGGACACGAGGAGCGGATCATCTCGCTTGCACTCGGTCTCGTACGCCAGGCTGCTCCGGAGATTGCGGACGACTTGCGGTCGATTCTGATCCTCGTTAATGATGATCTGGAACTAGGAGCGCGAGGGACTATCACGGACGGCTGCATCGTTTTGAAGCCTCACTGGACGGATCCTACCGGTTCGAAGATGTATTGGCAGGAGATGAGAATGCGCGCCGTGGAGGCCGCAGCAACCATCGTGCATGAGTACTATCACCTGAAAAAGCAGTCGGGCGCATGGGCAAAGCTGAGCTCTTCCCTGGCCTACCACGGATTACTGCTATGGGCCGGGCTTGGCGTGGCGTTCAGTCCACTAAACGACGTTGAGCAGGTCCCCAGCGACCCGCTGGCATTCTATGAGGAGCCTGCATACGCCTTCTCAGTTTCCTTCCTTGACGATCTCGGGAGCGTCAGGCGCGACCTGCTCGACATGGTCCGCGATGCCCGAGCAGCGATCTGCACTGCTTTCCACCAAAACTACGGGCGAACACTGCGAGGAAGTCGGTGATCAGCACCCTGCTTGGGCAACTGCGCCTGCCTGTCGCGTGGCTGGCATCGGGTCTATTCGTAGCCGTTGTGGTGTTGTTCTCGGGCACCTCGGGGTGCAAACCGTATGTTGAGAAAGTGCCGATATCCGTGTGCATGTTCAACCTGCGGCAGATGCAGTCGAGGCTGCTCGAGGTTGCACAGGACTTAGGGCCCGAGGGCCTGCGCAGACTTGACTTCTCGCCCGGAGGCAGCGGATGGCGCAAGCTCGGTATGATACCTAGCACGAATAAGCCATCCACATGCCCGTCGGCCTCGGAGGACGAAGGCTTCGGTTACGTCATCAACCCGCGCATGTTCTATCATCCAATCTCAGAGATTGCGGATCAGGACTGGCTGATCGCCGATTCTGCGCCACGCCATAACGGGTATTACTGGGTCATGACTAAGGCGGGCCGCATCTACAAAACGAGGCTGCTACTATGATGCCGGTCGAGTTTTCTGCGCGCCAGTGTGCAAGGGGCGGTCGTTGAGAGGGGGGGCAACGGGGGCTCATTCCGAGATGCGGTCGAGATCCCCGGTTGCTCGCGTACGGTGAGCAAGTCATCCCGATACTCTTCCCAACAGCCGCTCAGGGCGGGTGGCAACGACGTGGCGCCGGGGCTGTATCACCCCTCATGGCAGGACGGATCGGGAAGCACTGAGGGAAATGCGCTTCCGGTGGAACGGGTCGTATGGGTACCGAACGCTGTACCTGACCGTGCAGCAGATATTCCGCTACACGCGCGATAGGGAGACGGTCTTTGGCGTGGAGTTTGACTTCGGATTCGACACCGCGTCAGCTTTCAAGTGGCTCAAAGGGGTATTCGTAGGCGCTTGGGGCGACTACACCTTAACGCTCCGGACGCTTTGTGGAAGCCAGGTTCAGGGGATGGTACGGGTTGGAAATACCGCTGTGAGGGCGAGCACGACCCCCGGCACTTCGCGATGAGCGCGTTCGCAGCATACTACATGTCGCCCGCGCTGGCGGACTACTTAGGCAACCGCCAGGAGAGCGGCAAGAGCCTCAGCGAGCTTGACCCGTCCTCGGACTCATACGGTGACCAAATGGCGAACTACTTCGGCCGTGAGCTAGCGTGGCAGGTTCAGCGGGGTCGGCTAACCAGCGAAGATGCCATCTACGATTGGATCGTAAAGAACATGTGCGGGAAGCATGACTGCAAGCAACACCTGAGGCACTGAGGGCTGTTGTGTCAAGACCGAAGCTGGCCGGTATTATCGTCGTCGCGGGGCTCGCGCTGGCAGGGCTCGGGACCTACATCGGTATGCGGAAGTTCCGACTCTACCAAGAGCACTGGCAGTGCTGGAGTGAACTCGATGATCTGGGTAGTGCCATGATCTTCGGGAAGCGCGTGCCCGACGACGCCTAGGTATGTCCGGTGACCGGCGTTCGGTACTCAGTGGCTCGTCCGCCATATGAGTATGCGGAGAATGCGGCCAAAGCGCGGCCGATTGCGTGGGATGCGGTACCACATCCGTCGGACGGGTTGCGACTATGCTTCTGGTCTGACAAGACGGTAAGGGTAGCGGCCGGCACCGGTAAGCTGCGAGTGGGCACCATCGTGGGAGACGGCGAGCCCAGGCAAGGGACTGGTCTGAGGTGATCCACTCAGCTTCGGCTCCAAGCCCCGGCGTTGCGGCTGCCGTCTGCGGACGAGCCACCGCCAGCCACCGACTCATGCAGCCGAACGTCGAGGCTCTATCCGGTGCCATGCTCGGGCATGGATAAGAACCTGGAACGCCGCTACTTCAGCTCCGGCCAGGGGTCGCGGTACTGATTCTCCAGCGTCTGCTGAGCTGGCAAGCCGCGTAGGATCGTTACGTCCGTCCACATCTGGGACGGGTAGATTGTCTGCGCGAACCGCAGCGTCTTCGCATGTGTGTCGGCAAAGATCCAGTTGTGTTTCTTGTCGTGGTTGAAGAACAGGCCATACACCTGGCTCGGCGTCCCATTCGTGTCGCAGTACGCGCAAGCGCAAGCCCCTCGGACCATGCACCAATCACCGAGATCTGGCGGGGTGCCCCGCGTCTCCAAAATGTAAATCACGTTAGCCGGGGTCTGCAGCTCGGCGGACCTTCGGGGTCGCTGCTTCGAAGCCTTGCCTTCTGCCATCGGCTCCGACTCGTGGAACCAGGTGCCGTTATACGCATAACTCTTGGGCAACCACTCCGGTCTGTCTTCCGGCCTGTCGGTCGCCCGACCGTAGCAGTGGTTGGACTCGATTCCGGGGTAATCGCTCCACCACTTCTCGGCGAACTTCCATGCGAAGGGGTTAGACGGGCACTTCTGGACATTCTTGTCCTTCACGTACGGCATGATGGCCCGTTTCCAGTCGTAGCACGAACCGTGGAGGTCTCCCCAGCCACTTCCGGCGTTGCGCCCGTGTGCTGGATCCGGGAATCGGTTCATAGGATACGTGCCGTTGTAGCTCGTCATGTACACCTCGATGGCGACCGCCATCTGACGTTGATTGGACAGGCACACTCGGAGCTGCGCCGCCTTGCGAGCATTGGCGAACACGGGGAAGAGAATTGCCGCCAAGATGGCAATGATGGCGATAACCACGAGGAGTTCGATGAGCGTGAAGCCCTTGGAACGGTAAGGAAACATGATTCCCTCCTCTGGGCGCGATGCCCAGCATCCATTATAAGACCTTACTGCTGGGGTGTCAACGTTCCCGCCCCGGAAGCCGGAGACGACCCGGTAAGCGCATCGCTGCGGGCGGGCGCGATCGGCGCATACGGCGGAACCAAGCCTCCGACCTCTCGGCCAAGACACAGGTGGGTCCGAGCAAGAAGGCGCCTGCAAGGATAGCCGCCGTTGCATCGAAGGCATGGGCGAGCGCGGCCAAGAAGCCGACGAGAACCACACTCCAGCAAAGGCCGACAATGGCGGCAAACATGACCCGCTCCGAGGTGAAATCGGTCTTCTAACGAAGACTACGCACTTAACGTATTGGAGTTTCCGGGAAGGAAGCACAGGCCGCCGAGGGGTCCAACCGAGGGGGTACGATCCCGATTGCACGATGCCGCACCATCGGCGTTTTCGGAGGTTACGATGTTTGCATCCTTCGTTGCCATCGCCCTACTCACAGCGCTCTCTCATGGCAAAGCCGACGATCTCTCATCCTTCCCGGCGGGGGCACTCGGACCTTGGAAGGTGGTGTCTGGTACTTGGGGCGTACAAGACGGCCGACTGATGCAGACGGAAGCCGGCTTCGACCTCTGCGCGATGACGGCTAGGACGAGCGGCGAAAAAGCCTTCCGCATTACCGTTCGCTTCGAAGCTGCAGGCGACTTCTTGGGAGGCGGCATCGTGTTCGGCGCCTCACGGGCGGAAAGCATCGCCGAGAGCATGATGGTGCGGCTGGACAACGACGTATTGCTGTACGGCTATTTCGACGGCAAGAAGGTGTTCCAGCCGACGGGCACGCGCGACGTGGCGCTGCGCCACGGCCCCCGCACGCTTAGCGTGGTAGCGGACCCACGCAAGCACGCCTACTCCATCTATGTGGACGGCTCGCGCCTCGTCTCCAACGCGCCGTTGGAGTTCGAGCGGGGCTGGGTCGGCCTCATATCCTGCGGTGGTCCGCATCGCTTCCTCTCGCTGCAGATTGCAGATGCCGGACCTGCCGACACGGCCGACTTACATGCGTCGGTGATGCCACAACCGTTCGGCATCGCGGCGGGTGCGCACTACTTGTACGTGCTGACCAAGGCCGAGCGCCCGATCCAGGTGTGGAGTCGCGATGGGGCCCTGCTGCGGTCGCTAGGTGAAGGGCTCCTGGGTGTGCGGCGAGTCTCGGTGATTCCAGCTCCGCCAGGCACGATCTCGGAGACTCTGGTGCTGGAGACTCGAGCCGGACTGGTGCTGCTGGACTCGCGCTCGGGGGTGGTGAGCAAGCGACTGCCCAAGCCGAAAGGTGTCGAGACGGGATGCCTCACGAGACCTGGCGGTAGTTGGGCGTACGCATGGCTCGGCTCGGATGGACACGTGACTCTTCAGCCGTTGCCGCCTGCCACGGGTTCGCCGACGATTCACACCACGCCACAGGTGCAGAAGGCCGCCCACGCCGCATGGCGCGACGGCAAGCTGTACGTGGTAGACAGCGACACCGAACGAGCGCGCTTCGTGACACACATCTACGAGTGGACCGGGGCGGATCCGGTGTTCGAGCGCACGGTACCGACTTGGCTCGATCCACAGTCACTGGCCATCACGCGCGAAGGCAATCTCGTCTACTCCGGCGGCTTGGGATACTACGAACCTGGCGGAGCGGTACGTATCCTGCGACCGGACGGCTCCCGAGTGGCGCACGCTGCCATGTTCCCCTACGGCACGCTTAGCAAGCGCTCGGCGGTCGCGGTCGGTTCGGACGACCGCATCTACGTAGCCGATCCCGGCGCGAACGCGGTCTTCATCTATCCCCCGGACTTGACGGAACCGGACCCGCTCGTCACCACCAGGCCGGGGGAGGCACACATCCGTTGGACCGCGCCGATTGCTCGCGGTGCCAAAGTAACTTATGGCACGAGCGCGAACGGCTTCGGATGGAAAGAAATGCGAGCCAAGCGATTCGGTGAAGGCTGGGACGTGTTCCTAACCGACCTGAAACCTAACACTCGGTATTACTACCGCTTCACGCCAGGCCCAGAGATGCTTCCCGAGACCCGCCCTTCTAGGGTCTACAGCTTCGTGAGTGCCCCTGAGAAGGGCTATCGGCAGGCCGTGGAGGTCCGCGTGGTGGTGGCTATCTACCTGAACACTCTCGCCGACGAGAAGCACCGCTGGAGCATCCCGGAGGAGGGTGTGGTGGACAAGGTGCGGCGGGAGTTCGACAAGAGCCGCCTGTTCTACTGGAGAAACAGTCGCTGCCGCTTCCATGTGAACATCGCGGACTACGTGGTGATCCGCGACCAAGAGGCTATCGTCAAAGGCGGATGGCTCGAGCCCACGCAGGTTCGCCGCGACCTGGACCGTGTTCTCCAGCCGACAGGCAAGGCCGCCGCCGCCGACTATGACTCGATCGTAGCAACCTGGGCGGAGCCGGGCTTCGACTCGACGACCGACGACGAACTCGGTGCGGTAGGTGGCGGAGGCCTTACTCCACCACGATACTCGTGCTTCGGCATCTCGGGACGGCTCAATTGGCTGATGGTGCACGAGTTCAATCACCAGATAGACGCTTTCTACGACATGTCGGGCTCCATCGAGTACTGGCTGAACCACCCGGACTACACGATTCACCCAGGCAGATATGGACAGCACTTCGACTGCAACGCCTACCTAAATCGCCTGTGGCGCGACGACCAATACCTCACTGCTCGGTTCGGGCGAATCGTCACGTACGAAGACCGAGACGAGGACGGCCTGCCGGACAGTGACTACCGGTTCCCTACGGACGAGGTGCGATTTGGCTCTGACCCGACGAAGAAGGACACCGACGGGGACGGGCTGGACGACCTCGCGGAGTTCATGGCCGGGACCTTCAGTGCGAGCAACCCGACCAAGGCAGACACCGACGAGGACGGGCTGAAGGACGGAGAGGACCCCTGGCCACTCTATGAAGCGTCTCCCGAGGTGATGCATCGTGACTCCACCGCCACTCGTCAACCCATCGTGCTGGTGGACCCCAACAGCCGCTATCTGCGAGGTAGTGACCCGTCCGGTTCCGGTCACCCCGCGTTCGGCGAGTACCTCGGCCATGCCAAACTGACCTGGCACGAAGGCGGCATAACCCTAACCCTCATGCCCCCGCGGGACTTTCGATACCGGCATGCGCCTGTGAACACATCGCCGATGCGGGTGGAGTTCGACGTGGACTTCGACAACGACGGTTGGTTCAGCGGCCGGGACAACTTCGAGTTCCGGTTCGATACCGGCTCGGGCACCAGCTCGAAGGGCACGACGCTCCGCAAGGACGGAGACCACTGGTCTCTGGACATCCCAGCCTCCGCTCTTGGGGTGGAGAATATCGAGCGCGGGCGGAAGCTGGGCATCCGACTTCGCGTGGAGCAGGACGGCCGGGCCGTGAGCGCTTTCGATCCGTGGTCGCTGTTCGAGATGGAGCTGCACTAAGCGACGCGATAGCTGCGCCACCGGTCGAGACCGCGAACCGCCTGCTCCCACTCGGCACGCCAGGCGTCCAATGTGGCTTTCGATAGGTCACGGTGGCGCATTGCGTCCGAGGCAAGTCGCGCGCGTAGGTTCTCGTTCAGGTTTACGCCAGGCGAGTCCTCACCGCGGTGCTCCAGGTATGCGGTCTCTTTGACTGCGAGATACCAGTCGAAGTGCGCGCCTAGTTTGCCGGGAATGCGGTCTGCGGGCCGAAAGCGTGTGGCCGCGTAGTCCAACGCAAAACGGACCAGCCCCGCCGAGGCTGCCCCCGCGACTTTGTACCGGAAGCGAGTGCTGTTCGCCGTGTCCACGAGCCAGGCGACCGGTGGAGTGCGCCCGCACGCCAGGTGGCCGCGGATGTAGGATAGCGCCAAGACATCGGTCGCATCGAGCTTCGACTCCGTCGCTGCCGACCGCAGGGTTAGGACGCCGAGCGCGGTGAGCACGTCCGTCTCCGTGATCCCGAATCGGTTTGCCGCCATCTCTATCGTGATCATCGGCGGCCCGCGCCCGCCCCCGAATCAAGAGTCGGAACTTATTTAGCTATGCTATGAAATAAGCGTGTCGATCGACAGCGATTTGGACACGAGTTGTCTGCTGATCTTGTTCGAATACACCTAGTGATCGTTCCTTTCGCCTCACTCTCCCCTCGTACGACTCCGATAATCGGGATAATAGGTTACGAATTCGGCAAGGACCTGCGACCATGAACCGTACGTCAAGCCCGATGGGCGACAAGATGAGGCTGGCTGTCGCGTCGGCTGCCGCTTGTCTGCTCGGGCTCGCGTTCGCCTCGGGCCTACCCGCGAAGCGTGCGCAAGAGAGCGACCCACTCGCCTGCCAGGACTGTCATGCCGAGACCGCGGCAACGTGGAAGAATTCGCTGCACCGAGGCTATCTACAGCGCTATCTGGGGGAGGCCGCCGCGGAGTGCTCGCACTGCCACGGTGATGCCAGCACACACCTAGCCGAACCGACCAAAGACAACATCCGTCGCTTCTCCCCGAAGAGCGTGGAGGGCATTCGCCAGTCCGCCCGACTCTGCTTGGGCTGCCACAGAACCGTGGTCAACGAGCGAAGTTGGTCGGCCACGGCTCACCCTTCCGCGGGCATCTCGTGCTTCGATTGCCACCGCGTGCACGGGCCCGACGACGCCTACGCACACCTCCACAGGAAGAACGGGGGCATGTCAAAGCTACCTGCCGTCTCCGGACAGGCCGACGCGCCCTCACAGATCGTGAATGCCTCGTGCATCGCGTGTCATGAGGACATCGCCGGGCAGCTACGCGCACGCTCCCATCACCCGATGCTGGAGGGCCGCGTGAAGTGCACGGATTGCCACGAGGTGCACCGTTCGACCGAGCCGGCCTTGCTGCCCACGGGCCGCGACGTTCGCGATGTGTGCACCGATTGCCACACCGACCGGCGAGGACCGTTCATCTTCGAACATGAGCCGGTGCATTCCTCGGGACTGGGCGAGGGCTGCATCACCTGCCACCGGCCGCACGGGTCACCCAACCCGAAGCTCGCACCCTACTTCGGACGGGCCTTGTGCATGCAGTGCCATACGGACATCCTGGAGGACGGAGCGCATCGAGTGCGGCCGGGCAACTGCTGGCGTGCTGGGTGTCACGCTGCTATCCACGGTTCCAATCGCAGCGAGGTGTTTCTTGAGTAGGGCGTTCGCAATCCTCACAGCGGTAGTAGGTGCGAGCGCTTGGGCGCAATCGTGGGATGTGGACGCAGGTCTCGGTTGGAGCGGACTCGACACGGGTGGCAATCAGACTCGATTCTATCAGTACCGAACGCTCCCCGAAGGGTGGTACGTTCCCCGAGTTGGTGTTACGACCACCGAACCTGGGTATCGCTTCACGAGCGGGTGGCTGACGCCCGGCGAGGACGATCACCTGGGAGCCTTGCGTTTGGTGGGATCGAAACTGGGCCACTCTGTGCGAGCGAGTTGGGATCGGTTCCGCTACTTCGCAGACCCAGCGGTTCTTTTCGGCAACGCCTCGCAGAGCGAGTCGCGGCGAGTGGCTGTGCACCTCGAAGGCGGGCCGCACGGAATCGCCCTCGATCTGCGTGTGGCGGACATGTGGGTGAGTCAGCCAGACATCATCCGGCTTCGTCCCGGGAGTGGCTACGAGTATCGAAGCATGACGTACGAGGCCGCGGCAGCGGTGCCCATCCGGGGGGGTTCACTGCGCGCCGACTTCCGTGCCGTCGGTCTGGACGATGCAACGGCGCGCGCACCGACCGGCTGGACGAGGGAACTGGCGCTGAGTGGCGAGCGTGACCTGGGCGAGGCGCTGCAGGCACGCCTGTACTACCGCGACCAGCGTACCGACCAAGGCGGACACCCGTCGGCATCGGCGAGGCAGTGGGGGGGCGGAGCCACGTGGACCCCGCGGCCCGACCTTCGCCTGCGGGTGGATAGCAGACTCTCTAGGGTTGCCCTGCCGATGACCGTCAGCCGGCACGCATCGAACCGAGACCGGGTGACCACCGAAGTGACGTGGCGACCGTCTCGCGGGACCAGCGTGACCGGCACCTACGAGTACAAAGCATGGCTGCTGGAGCAAGACGGCATGCCCTTCTCGGAGAGCACGGCGAGTCACCTGGCGCGGCTCGTGGGACGGCGCTCGGACCCTTCGCTTGGGCTGCTCCAACTACATTACGAGCAGGGCTACTTGCTCGACCCGCCGATTACTACCATCGCGACTCTGGTGAGCTCGGCCAGCCTGTACGCCGATAGGTGGCAGCGCCTTTCCGGCACGTGGACGCGCGACTTGGGATCCGCATCATCCGCCCACGCAGAAGCCAGGTGGACCGAGAGACACCTAACAGCGCGGGACCTCGCGCTCCGAACTCTATGGCTGGGCGCCGGACTCAGCATCGCACCTAACGAGACGATACACGCATCGCTCGACTATTGTTGGGAAAGCCACGACCTATCTCTGTGGGATTCCGATCCCTATGACCTGAACGACGGCAACAGCGGTGACCTGGGGTCCGGGCTGGCGAGCCGGCCTTATTCCTCTCGCGCCGGCACGCTAACTGGCGCCCTGTCGTGGCAGGCGAGTGAGCACACTTCCCTGTCCGCGAGCGTCTCGTTGCGCAACGGATACGGTGGCGAGCGCGGCACTTATCTGGGCTACGGTATCGAACTGCGGCACAGCCTCGGGAGCCGCCTCACCCTCGCATGCAGCTACCTGCGTGAGGAGTTCACCGATGACTTCGTCAGCCTCTACGACTACGACGCGAACGTACTTCGCCTGTCTCTGCGTGCCACGTTTCCCTGAGGTGTTGAAGTGAGAAGCGACTATCCTTCCTACGCCGTCCTAGCAGTGACAGCCCCCACCGCCTGCTTGCTCTTCACGTTGCTGATGGCAGGATGCGGGGGTACCGGCACGTTGGGAGGTTCGCCACCGCTGGACCCCGAGAAGCTGAACGCCGTGTTCGTCTCGCGCGCACCCACGCTCGACGGCGACCCCTCGGATCCCGAGTGGGCCGGCGCTCCAAAGCTGACATTCGCCACCGGTGAGGGCATGGACACATCGCTCGCGAGCTTCCCCTGTACCACCTGTCATGCTCAGTCGGGGCCGATCACTGTCAGCATGCGCGCGGTGTACACCTCGGACCACATCTACTTCCTGGTGCGCTGGCCCGACTCGACCGCAAGCCTAACACGTCGGGATGCGTGGACCTACCTGTTTGGCAACTGGGTCAAGTTGAGTAGCGGGCAAAGCGAAGACCGAGTATCGCTGTTCTTCCCTATCGGGCAGATCCGTGGGGACGACTTCAACACGGGCGGATGTATGACGAAGTGTCATGTCACAGACAACCATAACTCGGGGGCATGTGGCCAGGAGTGTCACGCACCTGTTAGGACGAGAGGTGTTGCCGGCTGGCGCGACGAGGTGTACCTGGTAGAGGGCATGGCCGACCTTTGGCACTCCAAGGCAGCGAGGGGAATGGCGGCGTTGGGAGCCAGTTCCGTGAACGCAATGGTGGACGAGGACACCAACGAGATGATCAGTGGAACGCTCAGCCTGACGGGCTACTGCGACGACGAGTACATCACCCAGTACACCGACGAGGAACTGGGGGGTAGGTTGCCGGATGCGGGCGAGGGCGCCGACGTGCTGAATGCCACCGCATCGAAGAGCGCGCCGCTGTTCATGGAGAAGAACCCTACCGACTATGCCGACGCAATGGTGCTGACGCAGGCGGAGATAGACGCTGGAGAGTGCTATGGGCATCCAGTCACCGGCGTCACCAAGGCCGAGGCGAATGAAGCGTGGCCGAAGTACAAGGCGCTGGGCGCGGTCGTGCCGGAGCGCATTCTGCGCGCGCCGACCGGCAGCTGCGCAGATGTGCGAATGTCAGCCACATGGCGCGATGGGTGGTGGACGGCGGAGCTATCCCGCGCCCTCGATACGGGGCGGTCGGACGACGTGCGCTTCGTCCCCGGCCAGGGCTACGTGTTCGGGTTGGCGATTATGGACAACAGCGGCGGCGGCCGCCACTTCCCCGCCCGCAAACGCATCCTGATGCTATATCGGTAGGTGGTAGCCGCTCGTACCGTCACGCTGAGCCTGTCGAAGCGTGACGGCATGGAGCCCCCGGCAGGTACGCACTGCGGACCCCACACTCGACCCGGCGGAGGGCTCTTTCCACGGAATCGGCTCGCGAACGTGGCATCACCGTCCCGGCGATGGGGTCGGAACCGGCGGGGACGCCGGAACCATGAGGCCACGCGTGACCTCGCCCGTCGCCACCCTGTCATCTCTTGCCACAACGCTCGCGGCGCACGATCGCACGCTTCGACAGGCTCAGCGTGACGGTTTGGGCGTCGCCCGTATGACACCGCCACGGGCTAACCGTAACACCGCAGATGAGGCACGCGGGCGCACGCTTCGACGGGCTCAGCGTGACGGAATCGGAGTCCCTCGGCCTACACGTAGCCAAACCGTATCAGCCACAGGGCTGCCCGCGACGGACTCACAACGCCCTCCTCCCCCTGCGGAGTGCTAGGAGGCCGAGGCAGCCGGAGAGTGCTAGCGCCGCACCCGGCTCCGGGACGGGGGTGGAGAGCCAGACATCGTAGATGTTGTATGGCGCTGTTCCGCGTTCCACATACCACAGGCAGTGGCCGCCGTCCCCAATGGCGAGCGGGATGGCAGCGACAGAGTCGAGCCCAAACGCGTCACGTGTCAAGTTGAAGCTATCGTAGTAGACACCCCATTCCGAGAGATCATTCCATCCGCCTGCCCACAGAACGTGACCGGTGGCGTTCATCGTGCTACTGATGGTGTCCACTGCCGAGCCAAACCCGATGACGCTGGTGTTCAGCTCCTCGCTGTCGCGGAACAGCCTCCAACGGCCAGGTTCAGGGCCGACGGCCGACCACAACACGTGCCCATCCTCCGATAGCGCACGGGCATATAGCTGGAGACCGCCACCAACCACTGGGAACGAAATGTTGGTGGTATTCAGCATGATGTTGGAGTACGGATAGCCTCCAGTCCACAGCAGGTCGCCTCGCTGGTTAATGCCCACCGCGGAGCCATCGGCGCCGATGCCGAACACTTCGGTTGTCAGGTCTCTGTTGTCCAGAAATGCCTTGTTGCGGTTCCCCGTGAGTGCCGACTTCCCGTTCCAGGCAACACGACCGGCCTCGTCAACCCACGCTCCCCCGAGCTCTCGCCCCGGGCCGAGGAAGGAACTCACGTTCCTATCGTCAACGAACAGGTCCCACTCGGTCTGCCCGGCAGGCCGACCGCGCCAGGCCACCTGGCCCGACGAGTTGGGAGCAGAGGGGAGCTCTCCGGAACCCTCCGGACCCAGTGCTGCAGCAGTCACGTCTGTTTCGTTCACGAACACCTTCTGCCTACCACCACTCGATCCCTGGAACGAGAAGTAGCCACCACACCCGAACTGACGTGGCACGTTAGTCACGGAAGTGGTGACTGCTTGGCTGATGTTCGTCGCACCCACATAGAGCTGGTTCAGCGATGTCCAGATGGGGAGGCCACTCGCCGTTACACCAAAGGACTTAGCCATATGATATGCGCCGAAGACCTCCAGGCTGTAGTTTCGTCCTCCCACGAAGATATTGGTCCCCGTGTCGGTCCGTCCCGCATATACTGCAACTCCGGAAGGGTTCACGTAAGCGCTATGCGGTCGCAGTAACAACCCTTCGACGAGAAGGTCATGACGCCACAGCCCCGACTGCGCTGCAGCCGGCACCACGGCAGCTAGGTGTACGACAGTGAGCATGAAGTACTTCTGCCATCCCATTTTAAGGCCCCCATATTGCGTAGAGTTTGCCGGTCGTATTGTAGTGATACGACCCCACATAGATGGTTCCGTCGCTGTCAATCGTGACGTGCGGCCACTCTATATACTCCGGGAACACGGGCGGCGCACCGCTGAACGGGCCCAACCGCCACCAGTAGGCGCACCGGACACGCATGGCTAACGCGTTCTCCGCTTGCGCATCAGCACGAGGCCGAGAGCTGCGGACACGCCGACACCTCCGCTCGGCTCCGGGACGGGGGTGGAGAGCCAGACGAACACTTCGCCTGTAGCCGGATCCTGGTCCGCCCACAGCGCATGACCGTTGCGCCCCATGGCCAGCCCCCACGATGCAAACCCGCTGCCGCCGCGTGCGTCGGCGCTGAGATCCAGCCTGTCCAAGTAGGCCCTATACTTGAACCCGGTGGCGAATCCGCGGCCTGTCCAGAGGCCCCGACCGAAGTCATCAACGCCTTTCGTCTCCACGAACGGCAGATCACCTAGCAATCCCTCACTAATGTTGCGCTCGTTGACGAAGACGTCCATGCGCCGTGAGCCAGTCGCATCGTAGTAGTATGCATACCACATGGCGTACCCGCCATCGGACAAGAGCCGCTGTACAGCATATGCTTCGTGGTACCGCGCGCCGAACACCTCAAGTGATAGGCAACGCTCGTCCAAGAAGACCTCATTGCGAAAGTTGGTAAAGGCTCCCCAACCTTCCCACAACACCTGGCCCCTGGAGTTGATGGCTCTGCCGATCGACGAGCGCTCGGATCCCAAAAACGCAGATATCTCTCGATCGTTCACGAAGGTCATGTGGTTGGGAAACTGCTGCCCCGCGTACCATCCGGTCCACAGGGCTTCCCCGCGGTCGTTGATGTCGTGCGCCTCAGCATATCCTTGGGGTCCCAACACGGGGAGGGAGACGTTCTCCGTGCCACGAAAGACCTGACGGCGCTGCCCGGTCGCATCGCCTTTCCCATACCAGATGGCATAGCCCGCAGGCGAAACGGCGACCTCCGTCGCCACTCGGTTAGTCCCTAAGATATCTCCAGCGCGCAACGACTCGCGACCGAGGAACACCTCGTCATCACGGCCCTGGACCGGCTGTGAGTAGGACAGCGACCAAAGCGGTCTACCATCAAGGGTGATACCCTTGGCGTAGATGGCAACGCCAGTTTGATCGACTATCAGCCCGTCGGAGATTCGAGTTGTGTCAACCCAGACGGCGCCACCACCGCGCCACGTGATCTGACCTGCATCGTTGATGCCTTCGGACAGGCCTTGCTCACCACCCACAGCCGCACTGATGTTCTCGCTGCCCTTGAACACGGTATACCCAGCATCCGTGATCCCGGTGAACGTAGGCAGCCCACTCGAGTTCACCCACGACTGCTTGTCCGAAACGACCCCGAGCAGTCCTCTGGCTACTACTTGGTGCTCCCACCACACCTGGCCACACGCACTCGATAGGAGTGCGAGCAAGAACATGCCGACGCTGTACAACCTACCAACCATTCCATTCACTCCATTCTGCTCTGTTGAACGCAGGGGGCGCGCGGGGGAGTTGTCCCCCGCGCGACTCGATGCTACTAGTGGGGTCCGACAACCGTGTACAACTTCCCGTTGTTGGCCCCTACGTAGATGACCCCCCTGGAGTCCATCACCATACCAGGGTGCTCCAGCCCATTCGTGTAAGCAGGGAACCCCTGGAGCACCGCCCCGGACGATGGGTCGGCAGCATACACGTAGCCGCTCTCCGGCGCGAAGATCAGGTAGGGAGTGCCCTGCGGAGACTTGATGCCCACCATCGGCGTCGGATCGATGCGCGTGGGGGGGTTGGCTACGTGGATGATAGTTGCGATACCCGTTGCGCCCAGGTCAACGACTCGCAGTAGGTGGTGTTCTCCCAGGAAGATACCCTGAGAGGCCTCCTGGGTTCCGACGAAGACGTCTCCGCCTGGACCGATACACGGAGATCCCTCGATGGGTCCGAACTGGTCCTCTTGGATCGGGAAGGTCATCTTGCGAGCCACTTCGATGCGGTTTCGGGGCAAGCCCGTCCACTTGAACGAGCCGTTCGTCATGCGGAGCGCATACACGAACCCGCGGAAGCTGACCCAGAACGTGCCCACGTAGATGGTACCGTCGTCAGCAACGGCCGGATAGGTGACAACAGGAGTGGGTGACTGGTCAACTTGGAGATTCCGGGTCCACTGCACGTCCCCTTGCCGTCCGGCATCCCTCACCTTGTACACAATGCCCTCGATGGAGGCACAAATGAGGTACGTGTTCCCGTCCTCCTCCCAGATCGCGGGCGACGCCACCGCACCTGTCCCAATTGCAACTGACCAGATGGGCTGAACTTCGTTACCTGAGTTCACCGACGTGAACGCGCATAGCCAGCCCGAGCCGCCGGCGCTATCCACGCACACGTACACGCGGCCATTCGCGCCGATCACGGGCCCTGCCGCAATCCCGTCGCCAAGGTCTGCCGACCTCCAGAGTAGCTGCCCGGTCGGACTGAGACAGCGCAGTCGCCCATCGTCACAGCCGAAGAACACGCCGTACGGAGGCGGCTGCGGCCCATCCCGTTCTTCCACCTCCTCAGGTTCGAGGAGCCCGAGCGCGGGAATGGACAGCATGTTGGACAGCACCGGCCCACCGGGCGAATCCCGATCGTACATCCAGGCGAGCTGGGGCTGTCCGTTAACCACGTTGACTCCGAAAGCCTTTCCGTGACCGCCCACGGTACTCTCGCTTGTGAAGTAGATACGGCCCTCTGGCCCGATCGCGCAAGACCCCTGGAGCTTGCGATAGAGGTCACCCGTGTCGAATATCCAGTAGATGCTGCCTGGGTTGAGCCCGAACAGCGGCTCGAAGACTTGCCTGCCCGTGTGGCGGGCGTCACGTCCCGCCATCGGCCAGGAGGAACCGGGGACGGGCTGAGCGTCCACCGTAAGAGAGAGTACTAAGGTACCCCCCCCGCCGCAATAAGGGTAAGGAGGAACCTGTCAAAGCGCCCACACATTCTGCATCCTCCTCTTTCGCCCGCGCAGCCGGGGGAGGATCGCACCGCACGACCCGCTCGCTGCACGGGCCTGCAACCATCCTATCACGACTCGCCCACTTTGTCAACCTACATTGCGGGCTGTCTCCGTGGCATCGCCGTCCCGGCGATGGGGTCACCGTGGCATCGCCGTCTCGGCGATGTGGTCACCGTGGCATCGCCGTCCCGGCGATGCAGCCACCGTGGTTTCGCCGCAGCAGATCTACGTCACGCTTCGACGGGCTCAGCGTGACGGTTTGGGCGTCGCCC
>JABRVX010000038.1 GCA_039961735.1 Fimbriimonadia bacterium | reverse complement strand
AGCGGTCTTCAACGCGCGATTCGCAAAGCCCATTGACGCCGAGGCGATTCTGGAGTTGGCCCACATGACGCGTTTCCTCATCGTTCTCGAGGAGAACGTTGGGCGTGGAGGCGTCGGCGAAGCCATCAAGTCTCTACTTTTCGACCACGATCTCTCCGGAGTTCGAGTGCGGCATCTTTGCCTGCCGGATGCTTTCGTGGAGCACGGCTCGCAGGACCAGCTACTTGCCGACTGCGGTCTGACAGCACAAGACGCGGTTCGCGTGGCTAGCGAAGTGCTCTTCGAACACGCAGCCGCCCCCGTGGCCAACACCCCCGCCCGCTCTCAGCGAAGCTGAAGCTGCCCAAAGCCCCCAGTGTCCTGGCCCGCGTACGCCAAGCCGCACCTTCTCGACGCACGGCGCTCATTATGGGCAGTGCCCGCCCGCGCGGGTTAGAACCCGCTGCGGGCGAAGTTGATCAGCACCACGGACAGATCGGGCAGTGACACCTCGCCGTCACCGTTCACGTCCTCGGGCCGACTGCCCGAAAGCCCCCACGCTTGAAGAAGCATGTTGATGTCCAGTAGGTCGATCATGTTACTTCGGTCCACGTCGCCGTTCCGCGTGACGAAGTCGAACTGAGACTGACCTCTCGGCAGCACCACCGAAGCGTGGCCCTCGTTCAGCCAGCCACCGCCCACCAGCACCAGGTCGTACTCCCCGGAGCGCCGGAAGCGCGCCGAGTAGTTGCCCTGATCGTCCAGCGTGATGGCCGTCTCTTCCACCACGGTCTGTGTCCCCTGTTCGCGAAGCTGGAGCGTCAGCACGACGCCTTCGGGCCCCGGTATCCAAGCGTCCAGGGTGACGCGGCCGCTCACGTCCACGAAGACGTTCTGTAGTGCGGCGGCCACGTTTACGCGCCCGTACTTCACCCAATCCTTGGGCACCACGTTCGCCTGGATGATGTCTCGGACTGCCAGGCCGAGCCACTCCGCCCGCTCTCCGGGCTGGGCCAGCAGGCCGTAGATCATCCCGGCTTCCGCCGCCACCAGCGGGGCCGCGTAGCTCGTGCCCGTGGAGTTCTTATAGTCTCCCGGCGGCGTGTTGAGGCCGGTAGACAGCAGGTCCTGCCCCGGAGCGGCAACCATCACCCATGACCCATACGTGGAGTTCCAGCCGCGCGTGTCGTTCACGTTGGATGCGGCAACCGAGATCACTTCTGGGTAGCCGGCAGGATAGTACTTGCTCGTGTTGTTGCTGTTTCCGGCAGCTGCCACTACTACCACGCCGTTGCTCACGCAATAGCGGACGGCGTTCAGCAGGGTCGGATGGCCACTGGGAGATACCGAGCTGATGTTGCACACCCTGGCTCCGTTGTCCGCCGCCCACGTCAGACCTGCGGCCATATCCAGCACGGTGCCACTGCCGTTCTTCAGGATTTTCACGGGCATGTAGCGGCACTGCGGCGCCATCCCGGCAATGCCCTTGTTGTTGTCCATGATCGCAGCAGCGACTCCAGTCACCCGCGTGCCGTGCCAGAAGTCGTCGTACACGTTCGTGTTCTGGTCTTGAACGTTCCAGCCAGGCACGAACTGGCCGATCAGGTCCTCGTGATCCAGCATCACCCCTGTGTCCAGGATAGCGATGATGGTGTCCGACGAGCCCTTCGTGATGTCCCACGCAGCTTCGGCGCCTACCATCGTCTTGTCCCACTGAGAGCCGAACAGCGGATCGTTCGGCACGTGCGCAAGCTCCAGCAAGTAGTCGGGGCCTGCGTCTCGCACCCACGGCAGCCTGCGCAGGCGCTCTGCTGTGCGGGTGGGGTCCAACCCCGGGGCCAAGCGCAGCACGTGGGTGTTGAGCGCTGGGATGGAGTACAGACCGTCGCCGACGCCCTCGCACATAGCCCGGAACTCACCTAGGGTGACTGGGCGCGACAGCTCGACCACCACGCGGTCCGGTGCGATCCGAGGCTGCGGGTGGGTGGGCGGTGGTCCCAGCACCGCCTGCGCAGCCAGAATCGAGACACCGTAGACAAGCCAGAACATGAACACAACCCTCCCGGAATACGCGCCCCCCAAAGCGCCGGGGCTATAAGCAATATATCACAGGTCCCGACGCCATTGGAGAGCCGATACCAGAGTGGCCTGGTCGGCGTAGTCCAGGTCCCCTCCCACCGGCATACCGTGTGCCAGTCGGCTTACCCGCACACCCAGTGGCTTTAGCAGCTTTGCGATGTACAAGGCCGTCGCGTCTCCCTCCAGCGTCGGGTTGGTGGCGACGATCACTTCCGACACTCCCTCGGCCTCGACACGCTCAGCCAGTTCCTTTAGGTGAAGCTGTTCCGAGGTAACGCCTTCCACGGGGGAGATAACGCCATGAAGTACGTGATAGCGCCCCCGAAACTCGTTGGTGCGCTCGATAGCGATCACGTCCCTGACTTCGGAAACGACGCACACTGTCGCTGCGTCGCGTCGGGGGTCGGAGCAGGCGGGGCAGTACTCCCCGTCCGCCACGTTGAAGCACCTGCGGCAGAAGCGGATGTTCCGCCGAGCGGCGAGGATCGCTTCTGCGAGCCGCTCGGCTTCCCCCTCGGGCGCTCGCAATAGGTGGAAAGCTAGCCTCTGAGCAGACTTAGGCCCCACCCCGGGCAGTTTCTCGAGTTCTCCCATCAGGTTGGAGAGGGAGCGAGGCAGCAGCACGGCTAGAAGGGCATCTGCATGCCGGGCACTTGCGGCAGCATGCTCTGGATTTCGGCAGTGCGCTCCTCACGGAGCTGGCTGGCCTTAAGAGCTCCCTCTCGCACGGCACTGAGCACCAAGTCTTCCAACATCTCGACGTCGTCCGGGTCCACGACGTCGCGGTTGATCTTGATCGCCACCATCTCGCCGGTTCCGGAGAACGTGGCCTGCACCATGCCGCCGCCTGCCGATACCTCCAGGCGCGCATCCTGTAGCTCCTGCTCCAGCGCCTGCATGCGCTCCATCGCGTCCTGGAGCTGCTTCATCATGTTTCCGCCCGGCATCTTTGGTAACTTCATTTCCTACCTCCTGTTTCGCCAGCTATTCTCTGCGGTGGTTTCGCCGTCCCGGCGATGGTTTCCAGATTCCGGCGGGATGCTGCTGCCGTTTTCAACACGCGCTAGTTCCGCTTCCCGCCGAGTTGCTGTTCCACCGCCTTCTCCAACTCCTCACCCTCCAAGTAGCGTGGGACCGATTCCACCTGGGCTGGTGGTGGGGCGCCCTCCTCCGGAAGACGAAACTCCAGCGACCATCCAGGCTCTCCGACCACCTCGCGAAACATCGTGGTCAGCTCGCGCGATGTTCGGTGCTGAGGATCGGACAGCCGGGCCAGGATGAGAGGGCTACGAACCTCGACCGTCGCCTTCTTGCCCACCACCTCGACAACGCGTGAACCGGACAGCGTCTTTTGCGCCGAGGGGAACTTCGCGCTGATCCGACTCAGTACCTCGCTCCAGACGGGGTCGAGCGCCTCGGCTTCCGGGGGCCGCGGTGCTGGCGGCTCCTCTGCCACCTGGGGCGCGCAGCTCGATACGATCTCGGGCGACGTCGGCGGCATTGCAGCACTTGTCACTGCCTTGGTGGGTGCAACCTGCGCAACAACGGCGGGACGGGCATCCGCTTTGGGTACGGGTGTCTCTGCGGCGGTTGCCAGGGAGAGCAGCGCCACCTCCAGCCACACCCGCGGCAGCCCGGAAGTCCGCATCTTCGCGTGCGCCTCTGCGAGCACAGGCCACACTCGCAGGAGCGTGTCCTTGCCGATGCGCGCTACCTGCTCCTGCAGGAGCGCCATGCGGTCCGGCTCCACGCCCGGCATCGGCGTCCCATGCGCAACGCGCGTCAACTCCTCGACCTTGTACAGGATCGACTCCAAGATCGTGCGCGGCTCCTTGCCCGAGTCGAGCACCTCGTCCAGTCTCGCGAGCAGCCTGGCCCCATCCCGCTCTGAGCATGCGACCAGGATATCCGCCGCAGCTTCCTCGGAGATGAGACCGAGTGTGGAGTTCACCAGCTCGTGGGTGATCTTGCCATCCGCCAAGCCCGCGACCAGTTCCAGCAGCGATAGGCTGTCCCGGAAGCCGCCGTCTGCCATGCGTGCGATGGTCGCAAGAGCGCCCGGCTCTACCTCGATACCCTCGGCGGCGGCCACGGTCTTCAGCCGGGCCACGAGGTTCGGCACGGAGCCGCGCCGGAACTCGTGCTGCTGGCATCGGCTGCGAATGGTGGGCGGCACCTTGCTCCACTCGGTGGTGGCGAGCACGAACACCACGTGCTGCGGCGGCTCTTCGATGGTTTTCAGCAGCGCGTCGAACGCTTTCGCGGAGAGGTCGTGTACCTCGTCTATGATGTACACCTTGAACCGCGTCTCCATCGGCGGGAACTTGGCGCGCTCGATCACCGATTCGCGGATGTCGTCTATGCCGGTTTCGGATGCGGCGTCCATTTCTACGACGTCCACGCACCGACCAGCGGGGATCGTTTGGCAGAAGGCGCACTCACCGCACGGCCTCGAGGTGGGGCCCTTCTCGCAGTTGAGCGCTTGGGCGAGGAGTCGGGCGGTAGAGGTCTTGCCGCACCCCCTGGGTCCGCTAAAGAGGTAGGCATGAACGAACGTGCCGCGATCCACGGAGTTTCCTAAGGGCCGCGTCACGTGCTCTTGCCCGACGACCTCGTCGAACGCCTTCGGGCGGTACTTACGATACAGGGCGAGATGAGCCATCGAAGGAGTGGACGCATTGTCGCACATCCCTGCACTTCGACGACGCGGATGTTTGGACTAGCGCTCTACTCTGCTGCGGCGGGCTGCTCGCCCTCGAAGGACTGCAGCGCGAGGTAGGCCTCGCCGAAGTTGTCTATGTGGTCCACTTGCTGGTCGAACTGGTCCCAGTGGCTTTCTTCGTCGGCGATGAGACGCTCGAATAAGTCCTTGGTGAGGAAGTCGCCGGCTGCAGTCGCCTCGGCGGCCATCTTGGCATAGTCCAGACGCGCTTCCATCTCCATGTCCCGCGCCTTTGCCAGCATCTCCCGTACGTCGTGAATCTTGTTAACCTTCCCGGAGGGGACCATCTCCACTTCGCCTTTGAGGAACATCGCGCGCTCGGCAGCCCACTCCACGTGCATCATCTCCTGAATGCCGATCCGGCGAAAGAGCGCAGCAATCGGCTTGTAGCCCATATCGTCGCAGCGGAAGTGGAAATACATGTACTGCATGACTGCGGTCAACTCGTCCGCAACCACCGCGTTGAGCAGCTTGATGGACGTCTCGAACGGGTTCTGGTTCTTCACTTGCTTGCGCATTCACGGCTCCTTTACGCAGCGCTTGACGAGCCGAGCGGCTCGCATCGAGGATTGTACCTGGTTTCACAGGGATGCCCCTGAGCCGCCGGAGCGTTCCATCCGGTATCTTGGAGCCGTGTCGAGGGGATGCAATGAGACTTCACCAGTTCCGGGACAAGGTGTTTGCGGAGTTCGGCCAAGACCTAGGCCGAGCCACTCCCGCCAACGTAGTGGAGTTCCTAGCGAAGCTGGAGCAGGAGGAGTTTGGTGCCGCGAATCCAGGTCGCCTGGACCTCGACGAGCCGACGGCCTCCTATGAGAGCATCATCAAAGATTTCTTGGCACGGATGCTGCAGCTTCCGGAGTCGGAGTCGGTCGTCCCGCTCTGGACGTTCGCGTGCCAGCTCGCGTTCGCCATGGTGGGCGAGTACGAGGAGGGCCGCCTCCCCCGCCTCGACCCGCCCGCGGGCCAACCCTGACTGACCCGCGGTATCGGCGCCCGAGTCACGTGCACGAGTGATGACGCGCCGACGCAGAATAGCAGAATATATGGTATAATAATGCTAAATATCGGGCTATCGCAGAGTGTTCCGTCCTATCACGACCTGGAGATCGTGCCATTCGGTGAAAGTACGTTTACACAATCTAGGCTTATTCGCCGCTGCCCTTGCGACAGCGCTCTCGACCACCGCCAGTGCAGAGACCCTCGCATACGAGGGCTTCGGCTATCAGTCCACCAGCCTTCACCTACAGACCGGTGGGCTGGGCTTCGCCGGCCCTTGGAACTCCGACCTCCTCGTGCAGCCCGACGGCTTGGTGCCAACTTCCTTCCCGGTATCTCCTACGCCGGGATACGCTTACAACGATAGGGTCTACCACCTTGGCGGTAGGAGCGGCTCGCGGAGTCTCGACCAGGCTGCGTGGATGAACCTCGGTGGGCCGGATACCCTGTTCGTCAGCTTCTTGTTCAAACGCTACAACACGGGTGACCCGTTCGACGTGCTTGACTGCGGCATCGAGTTCCGCTCCGGCAGCAGTGTAGCCATGTACATTGGAGGAGTAAACAACGACACGACCTTCGGGGCACGCGTGTATCCGCACGGCGGTAACGGGGGCGACATCCTGAACGGACGGGTGTACTTCATCGTGGCCCGCATCAAGACCGATCCTCGCCCAGGGGTCTTCCAGTACAGGGTGTACGGACCGGGCGAGACGGTAGCCGCTTCCGACGCCGATGTCGACGCGGCAAACGACTGGACGGAGTTCGACCTGTACGGGTCGTCTTTCACCTTTACGAGTACCGCGATCATAGACTCGATCCGCCTCAAAGGATCTGCAAGTTACTCGATCGACGAGTTCCGGATCGGTACCGACTGGTATTCCGTGACCCACGCCACCGTTCCGAGGTTCGGCACTGTTAGCGGTCGAATCACACGGCAAGGTTACGTGGGAACCAGCGAATTCCAGGCGATGCTCGAATTCCGTGATGCCAATACCGGGCAACAGCTTTTCACCCGATCCGTGCAATTGTCGCCATCAGGCGACTATGACGTCGAATGGGTACGTGAGGGTGAGTATCAGCTCTCTGTGAAGCTGCCTAACTGGCTTAGGTCAACCTTGCCGGCTGTCCTAGTGACCGAGAGCGGAGCTGCCGCTGACTTCGTCCTGATCAATGGGGATGCAGACGGTTCGAATGTGGTCGACATCCTCGACCTGAATCTGGTCCTGGCGAACTTCGGCTGGCAAGGCACACAAGGAGGGTCGGGTGACCTCGACTGGGACGGTCAGGTGGCCCTCGCCGACCTCAATCTGATCCTGACCAACTTCGGTCTCGTCGGAGACGATTAGGCGAGGACCCGACTTGGGTCGTACCACCCACTTCCGGTGCCCGTCCCTCACACCCGACAGCCACTCGGGGCGGACCCTGCATCGTGTGAGTCGGAATGCGCCGTTCTCCATGCCCCCACTTCGGCAGGGCGCGCGGCTGCCCCTAGGACCCTGGTAAGCGGGCGTGTTTACGGCCACGGAAGGAGGCGTGTTGGATTGGGCTGCCAGTTCATGGGCCGGCATGCCGAGCCTGTCGAAGCATGGACACGTAAGCCGCGAACGTGGCACCAGAAGACGATATCGTTCGGCCCGCATCGTCATGCTTCGACAGGCTCAGCATGACGGAATACAGGGAGTGGGGTGTGGCGGGCCGCCCCTACGGCTTTTCTGGAGCAGGGAGCGTGTCGTCGCGCGGGGGTGCAGTAGGCTCCTTGGCTTCTGTCGCGGGCTTCGGCTCCACGGTGTGCGGCAGGATCGCCTCCCCACCGGGCTCGGCAGCAGGCTCTGCGGCTTCCTCCTGGTGCGGCGAGGTGTCCTCGTTGTCAGTCTCGAGGAGCGGTGCCGTACGCGAGTCGAGCGGCATGCCGACCGGAGGCGTCCCCTCGAAGTGGGACAATCCACTCGGGGAGGGTGCGGGTGTTCCCTCGAACGTGCGAGAGATCTCAGGCCCCACCCACACTGCCCAGGCAACGAATAGCGCGGCGCACCCGGCGGCAAAGGCAATCCCTAGCCGGAGCGGGGCGGAAGACGGGACTCGGCGCTCACGCGGAAGCAGCGGCTGGAGGTTGAGCCAGACGGACTCGGGAAGCGCCGGTGCCCGCCATTCCTGCAATACCTCGTCAACCCGGCCCAGTGCGTCCAGCTCGCGACCGCACGCGGCGCAGGAGCGAACGTGCCTGCGCACGGCCTCCGCTTTGTCCTCTCCGACGTTGTGTTCGATGAAGTCCGCCAGCAGCGGACGAATGCTATCGCAGTCCATTCCTTCCCTCCACCATGGGGGCGAGCATGACGCGAAGCGCTTCTCGCGCACGGGCCAGCCGCGACTTTACGGTTCCGACGGGCACGTCCAGCGTCTGCGCGATCTCCTCGAGGCTCAGTCCCTCGAAGTGGTGCAGCGCGACTACCACTCGGTGCGCGGGTTTGAGCCCCGCAACCGCGCTCGCCACGGCCTCGCGGGTCTCCGCACGGATTGCCAGCCTCTCCGGGTCGTCCTCGGGCGATTCCAAGTCCCTCGGCGATTCGGGGACGTTGCCTTCCAGCGGCTCGAACTGGACGAGTTTGCCGTGACGGAGGAAGTCGATCCCGAGGTTGGTAGCTGTCGCGCGAAGCCAGCCGTACACTGCCTGGTCGGCCCTTAGGCTGGGCAGTCGGCGGAACGCCCTCGCGAACACCTCTTGGGTCAGCTCCGCGGCGTCGTCGGCGTTGGCCACCATGCCGTAGACGAGCGCGTACACGCGGCCGCTGAACCGCCTGTACAACTCCTCGAAGGCCGCGCGTTCGCCCTTCTGCGCTCGCGTGACCAGGTCGGAGTCCGAGAGCCGTGCGTAGTTGCGTCGAAACATCCTGTGGCCGGGCACCCCGCTACCGAAGAAGACGTACCCGGCGCCGAGCGGTTCCGTGGAGCACCGGCCGAGCCGCCTTCAGGTAGATTCTTCGGCGGACCGTCCTTCGGGCATCGGCCCGCTCAAAGGAGTGAGACATGGACATCCCTGCGCCTTGGTTGTGGGTATCCGGCGTGTTCTTCGCAATAGCGATCTTGACGAACCTCGTCATGATCTTCGTGCTTATCACCCTAAAGAACAAGATGACCGAAGTCAGCGACAAAGTGGGCGGTCTCGTGTCCTCGCTCAAGGAGACCGGGGACAAGGTTGCCAAGCTGGCGGGGCGGATCGAGGAGACGACGGCATCCGTGAAGGACAAGTCCGAGAAGGTGCTGGTCTCCGCGAGCACTGCAGTGGACACCATCACGGGCCGTGCCGGGCTGATCGCCGCCGTTCTCGGCACCGCCATGGCTCTGGCGCGCGCTCGATCTAGTCGGGCGAAGAAGTCAAAGAAAGACTAATCTGCTCCGCGGCCTGGTCCGCGTCGGCAGGCAGCGCCGAGTGGCCCCCGAGCAATAGCCTGAGGTTCCCGACCGGCGTATCCTCGCCGAAGTCCGCGGTCCACACGGGCCTTCCCAGCCGTGCCGCCCAGTTGGCGGTCATGTGCGCCCCGCCTTTCTCCCATGCCGCCGCGACCACCACGCCCAGCGACAGCGCGGCGATGATGCGGTTGCGCAGGATCAGCCTGGCCACCGTGTGCCGAGGATTGACTCGCGGTCCGCCCGGAGCCTGCTCACTGAGCAAACATCCGCGTCGGAGCGTTTCGTCCCTCAGCTCCGATATACCCTCGCGTTCTCCCCTGGCCCGCACGTCGAAGACGTCCTCGCCCAGAACCGCCACGGTCCGCCCGCCTGCCGCGAGTGCTCCACGATGGGCAGCTCGGTCGATCCCCGGCGCGAAGCCGCTACACACCACGAAGCCTCTCTGTGACAGCCTCGCCGCTAGGTCCGCGGCCCAGGCCCGCCACTCCGCTCGGGGCGTCCGGGTGCCCACGATTGCCACCATCGGCTTCAGGGCCACATCCGGATCACCGCGAAGATACACGGTGGGAGAAGGCGTGAGCGAGCAGAGCCCCGATGGGTAGCCGAGCGACCCTGGCTCGCGCACCAGGCAGGCGGTCGGGAGTCGCGGCGGCTCGGGAGGCATTCCCTAACTGTTGGCGTCTGGAGCGGGGATTTCCTTCCGTGGCAGGAGCCGTTTGGCCGGTGCCAAAGAGTGTCGCCATGCCGTTGCTCTTCTCCTTGCTGGTGGCTTTCGCTTCGGTTGCGGTGGGCTATCCCTTCGCCCGTCGTGTGTGGCCGGACGCGTCCACCAGTGAGAGGGCCGCACTCGCTGGTGGGCTCTCCCTTGCCCTTTGCGCCTACGTCATATTCTTCTTCGGACTCGCCGGGCACCTGCGGGTAGGGATCTCCGTTACGGGGGCGATGCTGCTGCTGGGCGGGATGGTCGGCGCGAAATCGGTGTGGGTGGATCTGCGAGGCGCCCGTCCTAACCCTTGGGCTCTAGTGCTCCTTCCGTTCTTGGCGATTGCTGTGCTCGCCGCCATGTCGCCACCCCTCGTGCTCGATTGGGACAGCCTCGCCTATCACCTAGCGCTGCCCAAGCTGTGGCTGCAGGCCGACCGCGTGCAGTCCTATCCGTACGACCATCACAGCTACTTCCCGCAGCTGATGGAGATGCTGTTCACCGCGGCGCACTGGGTGGGTGGCTACGGCGCGGCCAAGCTGATGCATACGTGGACGAGTGTGCTCACGGTGCTTGCGTGCGCCGGTTTCGCGGCGCGGCGCAGCTCCCGTCCCGCTGCCATCTGGGCCGCTCTGGCGGTCAGCGCGTGCCCGCTCGCGTTGTGGGAGTCCGGCACCGCCTACATTGACATGGCGAGCGCTCTATACACAGCTCTTGCGATGTTCCTGCTGGCCGATGTCATCCAGAAGCCTACTACCACCCTGCTAGTACTCGTCGCCGTCTGTGCCGGTCTTACCGCTGCCACTAAGTACAACGGTCTTCTTACCGTCCTTCTGCTTGCGGCCATCTGTGTTTTTGCCGTACGCGGCTCTCGCCTACGGGCGCCACTGATCGTGTTGGTGGTTGGGCTGCTGGTCCCAGCACCTTGGTACGTCCGCACCTATCTAGAGACCGACAACCCCGTATACCCCTTCGCGTACGAGGTGTTCGGTGGCAAGTACTGGAGCGCAGAAAACGCTGCCATCTACCGCGGCGAACAGGTCAGCTTCGGCGTCGGTCGCGCGCCGTGGGAGCTCGCACGCATACCTTGGGACCTAACCGTGCGACCCGAACGCTACCTCAACCAAGGGGGAGTGATCGGTACGCTCGGTGTGCCGCTGCTCCTGGCGCCGTTCCTTCTCGGATTCGCGCGTGCACGTCCCCGCGCCTATTGGCTTCTCCTTTCCTTCTGCGCGCTCAACCTCGCAGCATGGTTCTGGCTCAGTCAGCAGTCGCGATATGTGTTAGCATTGGCACCCTTGCTGGCGGTCGCCGTCGGCTGGAGTGCAGAGGAACCCGTGTCACCGGTGCGCGTGTGGACTCGGCTTTCGGTGGTAGTTCAAGCCTTGGTGACACTGATCGTGTTCACCTTAGCGGCCCCTTCGGTCGGCCTGGTATCGCCTTTCGAGGCAGCGACCGTGGCATTCCGGTCGCCGCGTTCCGAGTGGGTGCACGAGTATCTGTCGGAACG
The DNA here is from genome assembly GCA_039961735.1 of Fimbriimonadia bacterium. Taxonomy (NCBI): domain Bacteria; kingdom Bacillati; phylum Armatimonadota; class Fimbriimonadia; species Fimbriimonadia bacterium. The sequence goes on along the minus strand of JABRVX010000038.1, from coordinate 9,011 downwards.
CTCGTCGCTGTATCGCGCCGCACGAGCGATCAATGCCATGGAGGGAGTGGAGAAGATCGCCTTCTATGACGAAGTGTTAGGCTACTACTTCGACAAGCCCTATGTCTGGGCCAACCCCGGGCATCACACTCTGATACCGTACGACCGACTGCACTCGGGCCGTGAGCTGGCATTGGAGTTGCATCGTCAGGGCTTCTCCCACGTGCTACTAAACGTCTCCAATCTGCCGAGGGAGTTGCGCGATGAGTGGCTACCGATGCTCTTGTCCGGTAGCACCCGGTACCCCGATCCTGGCAGGGTCGAGCGGTGGCGAATCCAGCTCGGCGAAGCAGTGCAAGAGGGACTGCTAACTCCCGAGCAGCCACAGCCCGGCGGCCCGTACCTGCTGTTTCGGGTGAGTGTCTATCGGTAATGGAAGGGTGATCATGCCACGGCGCGGTCTATAGGTTCCACGCCAAAAGAATCGAGAGCAGAGCAAGCGTGAGGGCGCGAAAAACAAATGGCGGAGGGGAAGTTATCCCCTTCGCCCAACTCCTGTCAGATTACTCTAGGCTTCCGCAGGGGCAATCGCTTCTTGCGCAGCCTGAGACTCGCTGCGGATGTCTATCTTCCAACCCGTCAGCTTGGCCGCGAGCCGAACGTTCTGCCCGCCCTTGCCGATAGCAAGCGAAAGCTGAGTATCCGGCACCACCACGAGAGCGCCCCGTTCTTCCGGGTCCTCCGACTCGCGAAGCGTCACGCGGTTCACCTTGGCCGGGCTCAGTGCGGCGGTGATGTAGGCGATGGGGTCTTCCGACCAGGGAATGATGTCCACCTTCTCGCCGTACAGCTCGTCCACGATGGCGTTCACGCGGGCTCCACGCTGTCCCACGCACGCGCCAATCGGGTCCACCCGCGGGTCGGTGGTGGCGACCGCTATCTTGGAGCGCTGGCCCGCCTCACGTGCGACACCGTGGATTTCCACGGTTCCGGCCTCGATTTCGGGCACTTCCAGCTCGAACAGCTTGCGCAGCAGTCCGGGGTGCGTGCGAGACACGGTCACCACCGCGCCACGCATGCCCTCGTCGACGCGCACCACGTACACGCGAAGCCGGTCGTTGAAACGGTAGGGCTCCGTAGGCACCTGCTCCTTTCGCGGAAGCACGGCCTCCGTGCGCCCCACCTGAATGAAAACCAAATCCCGCTCTCGCCGCTGCACGATGCCGGAGACGACCTCGCCCACGCGGGACTCGAACTCGTCGAATATGGTCTTGCGCTCCTGTTCGCGCAGCTTCTGCATCAGGATCTGCTTGGCGCTCTGCGCAGCGATCCGCCCGAATGTCTGGGGGTTCACGGGGACCCCGATGAAGTCGCCGATAACCGCCTGGGGGTTGATCTTTCTCGCCTGCTCCAGGCTCATTTGGAAGTAGTGGTTGGTAACGACGCCCACCACTTCCTTTTCGCAGATGGCGGTCAGGGTTCCCTCGGCCGTGTTGATGCGGACGACGACATCGCCCGTCGCGCCTACGTGCTTCTTGTAGGCCGTGGCGAGCGCCGCTTCCGTCATCTCCTCGAGCTCTGCAATATCCAGATTCCGCTCCGAGGCGAGTTGCCTCAGAGCTTCGAAGAACTCCTTATCCATCGTAAGCTCCGGCGAACGCGTCCGAAAAGACAAGAGGAGCCGGGGCGAACCGTCTCCTCATCGGTTTCGGTATGCAGTTCGCGCGATAGGATACTACAGCGGGTCACCGGGATGCAAGCCAACGGAGGCCTTGGGCACCAGGATTCTGGTCGCTTGCCGGCGACGAGGGCTAGGCGACTATGCTAGGTAGGTTTGCGCGAGCCGCTCTATCATGCCATGAAGTTGCTCGTGTACGCCTTCGCCGATTCGCTCCCGCTCCAGCGCCTCGAACGCCGCAGTCAGCTCTGCATCTTGTTCGGGTGTGAGACGGGATTCGGCCATAGGGAACAGAACGTTGTTCTCTTTGGCGATGTGGCTGTCGAGCAAGGCGATGTACTCGTTGGCGGCCGAGGCGAACTCGCTGCGCGCCGCTTGCTCGCCCGCAAGGCACCCATCCACCGATCCCTTGATGCGTGCAACGAGCGACCGGCCCAGCGTGTGCTCGTATAACATGACGCCGATAGGTCCTCCGTCTCTCGGAATGCCCGCCTGCTCGAGCACGGGGAAGAGCGTCTCCTCTTCCTTCCCGTGGTGGCACTTGTCGGCAAACACGCTGAAGAACTCGCCGATTCCTCGGAGGTCCTCCTCGGGCACGTGCTCGCCGGCCTCCACGCGTGCGGCGACCACTCGCAGGACTCCGAGCATCTTCCGAATCGCCTCGTGCTCCTCCACCAGCTCTGCGATGGCTCTCATCTCTCCCCTCCTGTCGACGCGGTCGGACGCCGCGCGAAGTGTGCGAGCCTTCAGCCTACCGGTGCAAAGCAGGGGTGTACATGACGCGGGTCATATGGCACGTAGCATCGCCGTCTCGGCGATGCTGCTCCGGCGTCCGTGCTCATGTCGAGGTCCAACAGGTTCTGCCTGACCCCGCCACGCAGTCTCGCCGTCTCGGCGATGCTGCTCCGGCGGGACGCCGGGATCACGGGGTCCGCTGAGGCCGGGGCTACTCCGCAGGGGGGAAGCCGATCTCGCTCAGCTTCGCCTTGGCCGATTCCACGGCGGCTTCCTCACCGTCCAGACGAACGGTCTTGGACGCTACGTCCACCTGCACCGAGGTCAGGCCCGCGTGACCCTCCAATGCTCGCCTGATCGAGCCCGCGCACCCGTCGCACTCGATGTCCGGACACTTCAACTCTAGCGTCATTCTTCTCCCCCCTTGTACTTTTCGATAACATCCAACGACATTCGGGCCATGTCCGTCAGCCGAAGCCGCTGATAGCCCACGACGCCCGTCTCGATGGTGTCGTTCAGAGGCGCGGTCCACTCTTCGGGCAGCCGCGACGCGCCGAGCCTCGCACCGAGAATGGAGCCGACCGTCGCGCCGTTGCAGTCCGTGTCGAAGGTTGCCTGTACGGCGCAGCACACGCTCGCCCCGAAATCCCCCTCCCCGTATAGCAGCGCCATCGTGACTATGGCGGCGTTCGAGATGACATGACACCAGTGGTGGAAACGCTTCTCGTCCCACTCTGCATGGATGCGCTCGCAGGCATCGTCGTAGGGCAGTCCCATCTCGTGCCAGTCCATCACCGTGCGGACCCAGTCGGCGAGGCGGCAGCGCGCTGGTATCTGCGCTAGCCCCGCCTCAACGATGGCGCGTGGGCTGTCGAGGGAGAACGCCGCCGCATTCATCGCGGCGGACCACATCGCACCGTAGATGCCGTTCTTCACATGGCTGATGCAGGCGTCCCGCCACGCAAGCTCCGACGCGGCTTCGGGGCTACCCGGACACGCGTAGCCCCATCCATCCGCCCGGATCTGCGCACCAATCCACTCGCGATACGGGTTCCGATAGGACCCCGAGTGCGGCGGGGCGATGCCGTCAACCAGGTTGCGATAGGCCACCCGCTCCGCAGTGAAGGTGCGCAGCACCGGCAGGCGGCTGAGCCACTCCTGTGCCAGTTGTTCCGAAGTGAATGAGTGGCCATGCTTCTGCAGCACCACGTGCGAAAGCACCGTGTAGTTCAGGTCGTCGTCCTCCGGTAGGCACTCCACACGCTCGATGAACGCCCCTCGGTCTGTCGGTACTTCATACTTCTGCAGGATGTCTGGACGGACGTCACCTCGGATGTAGCCCCTCAATGGGAATGCGTTGGTGTCGCGGAGGTAGCCATGGAGGCGCTCTCGGTACCAACCCTCGACGGGTTTTCCGAGCAGACACCCCGCCGCGCGACCAAGCCAGGCCCCATGTAACCGGTCCAGCAGGTTCTCTCGGTCCAGCGAATAGCCTGGAACCTGGGGTGACTCGGGCCTCTCCTCCCGGATGTGGCGCAGGTCGGACGGCTCCCTGTAGGGAAAGTCAGGGCGCAGAGCGAGGGCGTGCATCTGGTCGAGGAACTTTCCGGCCTGTTCCTGAGCCGCTTTCCACGAAAGGTCCGTGGCCATCAGTCGCTCAGACTCGGCACAAAGCTCGGGGGGAACGGCCTTGCCTTCGTCGGTAGAGGCAGCCATCTCCACCTCGATGTCTTCGCGCGTAAAGGCGAGCGCGTGGAGGTTCATTCCGGCTCAGGGAGCTCCGACGCCAAGCGGTATAGCTCCTCTTCCAAAGGAGCGTCCTCGTCCGGAAGCTCCACGTCGTCGAAGAGGCCCCAGGTTTCGACATGGGTGGCTCGCTCGCCCGGAAGGATGACTTGCATCGGGCCCAGCGACTCCAGCTCGAGCATTCGCTCGTTGGTGTAGGTCTCGAAGTTGCAGCCGAAGTCCGGGTATTCGTCGGCCTCGCAAGGGAAGCACTTGACGAACACACGGTCGCCGTTCCGATAGGCTGCCCACCCGGCTGTCACCAACGCTCCCACTTTCTGCGGGGTCGTCGCCTCGGTGTCCTGCCGGAGTCGGATCAGTCGCCTGCCCCACGTCCACCGTGGGTCGCTCATGTCGGTGTACGCCCACAGCACCATCGGTCGCGCGGGCAGGAGCTGTTCGGAGTGGGGGCGATAGGGCTCCTGCGGAAAGAACGCCTGACCCCCGGGCGCCATCACGCTGAGGCACCACGGGGCGCAGTACACCTCGAAGAGCCCCTTGTTGTACACGCGGTGCTCGATGCGCACTCCGCCATCCGTCAAAGTGATTTCCATTTCGCGTTGAAGCCGAGTGGGCTGCTCGACCGGAGCCGTGAGGGTCAGGCTCTGTCCATCCCATTCGTGCTGAACAGGGCTGTTATCGGGAAGGTCGGTGCGCCCCGATACCTCCGGTGAGACCCAGAGCCGATGCCCACCGTAGCTGCGGTACTCCGAACCGCCCGTCTTGCCCATGTCCTCCGGAAACTCGACGAACTCGTTCGGTCCTCCGGCGAACCCGAAACGGATGATACGGGGCCCGACTTCCAGGGTAGCGAACAGCTCGATACGCCCGTCGGCGAGCCGGGCGCACTGCTTCCACCCTCCGTACTCGACAATCTGCATGGCACGCTCCTTCCCGCCTGTCGGATTCGCGGCGTCTGCGCGGCTCTCCTGCGGCAAGTGGTTACAGGCTGACCGCGTGCCCCGCGGCCCCCAGTGCTACCCGACTGCCAACGACACGTTCGCGGCGCACAACGGGACTGTACCGAGCACCACCGGTCACGACGTTCTGAGTGACGTCCCCACGCCGCGTGGGCGTGGGTGCCGGAGCGGGTGGGGAGAATCGGTGCGGAAAAACTCGCCCTCGCGGATGCGAAGACCTCTTGACAATACGGGGAATGTGAGTTATGATGTAGGCGCAATTTGGTCCGGCGCAGAGGAATTGAGATGAGGACCCGTTCCGTGTGGCCGTTCGTGGGAGTGAGTGCCGTGTGCGTCGTTGTAGCAGCGACGGGCGCATGGCTCGCGGCTACACGCCTCCCATCTCTCCGAGCGGCTCGCGTCCCCCCCACTGAGCCCGCTCAGCTAGCCTCGCAGCACTCCCCCGAGTACCTGGCAGCCAAGCGCCTGTACGCCGAGAAGGACTACCAGGGAGCCCTCGCGACCGTCAACCGCCTGCTCGCTAGCCGCGCCTGGAGTGAGAGGGAGAAGGCGTTCTTGCTTCGGCAACGCGCCATCTGCGAGCGCGCGCTCGGCATCCAGCCGGCTGAAAAGCCATCTAAGCGAATAGAGCCAAAGCCAGAGGATGCCGACTGCGGCCCGCGTGCACTCGCCCGCATCGCCAGAAAGCTGGGCACGCAAGCGGGCGTCGCGGAGCTTCGGAGACTGGCGGGCACGACGGGCTACGGAACCAATCTGGAAGGGCTGAAGAAGGCAGCCGAGGCGCAAGGCCTGAAGGCAGAAGGGCTTCAAGTGGACCGGGACGCGCTTGGCAACCTGGACAGCCCCGCAATCTTGTGGGTGGACGGCTCTCACTACCTCTACGACGACAACCACAACGTGATCCAGGTTACAGACCGTCGCAGCAACGTCTGGACCTATGAGTTCGACGACCTCGGCAATTGCACCTACGAGTGTCCGCCCGGCACGCCGTACCGCGAGACGACCTACACCTATGGCGACTACTCCCGCATGACGAGCCGCACCGATCCGATGAGACATTACACTCTGTGGGAGTATGATGACTGCGGTAACCTGACGAACGTCTACTGGAAGACCTCCGAACAGGGTTCCACTCTCTTCCGAGTGCAGTACGCGTACCCCGACCCCAACTACGGCCTTGCGGAAAGCAAGACCGAGTACAAGCGCGGCGACACCTTCGTCACTGAATACGACCACGACACCGACGGCAACCTGACAGGCATGACTACGCCGAACGGCCGGCCCTGGGCGTGGGCCTATAACGAATACGGGGTTCGGACGAGCCAGATTGCCCCGAATGACGAGGCGGTCACCTACACGCTGGACGAGTGGGACCGCGTGGTCGAAAAGGCCCTCGACACCGGAGGCACGTATACCTATACTTTCGATGGAAACGGCAATCTGACCCAGATGACGGGGAACAGCTCGACCTGGAGCTGGACCTACGACGAGAACAACCGTAAGCTGACGGAGACCAAGGGCAATCGCAGCATCACCTACGTCTACGACGAGACAGGCAAGAAGGGTCTGCTGTGCCGGGTGTACGACTGGGCTTCGACCGGCAACACCTACGCTGGCTACAGCTATACCGCCAGGAACCAAGTGGCGTTGGTGGCAGACGCTGCCGACGACGAAGAGGAGGAGCCCCCGGGTGGGGACGGGCTGGATTCTCCCGGTGGAGGCCCTCCCGGCGGAGCCTCGTATCAATACGACAACAACGGGAACGTGACGCGGATCGTTCGAGGCAACGGCACGAAGACGCTCTTCACCTACGACGAGGCGAACCGTGTGGTCAGCATCGTGCACCGCAAGAGCGACGATACGTTGATCGCTTCCTGCGAGTACGAGTACACTGACGACGACCTGGTGGAGACGATTACCGAGGACAACGAGGACGTGCAGACGTTTGTCTATGACGAGATGGATAGGCTGGTGGCCGCTAGCCGCACCGGAAGCCTCGGAACCTATTCCGAGGAGTACGAGCTGGACGGCGCGGGCAACCGCCTGCAGAAGATCGTGGGGCAGACGACGTACGACTACGTGTACTCGGACGACGACGAGCTGCTGGAGGAGTGGATCGGCGAGAACCTGCAGCGCGAGTGGGAGTACGATCTGAACGGCAACCAGACGAGCCGCACGGTCGGCCAGACCACGCACACCTTCAGCTACAACTCGGAGAACCGGCTGACGCAGATATCGCAGGGCATGAACAGCATCGGGTTTGCGTACGACGGTCTGGGCCGCAGGATCAGCCGGGCGGTTAGCTCTGGCATGTCCGCGACGACGACCTACTTCCACTTCGATGGTGATCGTATCATCAACGAGCAGGTTGGGTCTTCGGCGATCAGTGTGACGTATCGGTACGGCAACGGGATGGTACGTAGGAACGCCGAGTGGCCGTTGTTCGATGCGCAAGGTAACACCCGGAAGGTGACGGCGGACAACCAGGCTGTTAGTGGTACGTTCGTGTACGACGCCTTCGGACACACGACGTACTCCAGCGGTAGCGCCTCGCTGATGAACAGGTACTGCGGAAACTGGGGCTATCGCGACGACGGGGACACGTTCGCTTCGCTCAGTGCAAGCGCGGGTTTGCTGCATGTCGGCGCCCGCTACTACGAACCATGGACGGGCCGCTTCACCACCCGCGACACCCTCCTCACCGAACACCCCTACGTCTACTGCGACGGGGATCCTGTGAATCTCGTGGATGGCGACGGGCGGCTGCCGCTGCTGCTCCTAGCGGTCGCAGCCGTGGCCGTCGCTGCATTTGCGGGTGGCTGCTCTAAGCAGTCGAAGGAGAAGGCGAAGACGGTCGGCGGAGCTGCTGCTGGCGCGGGAGCTACACCAGGGCTCGGTGAAGTCGTAGGAGTGCTTGAGGCAACTCCTGACGCGGTCACCATCATCAAGAACAAGGTGCCACGGACCCAGGGCGGAATCGACGATGATTTCTCTCGCGAGTATCCGAAGTACGCCGATGAGTACCCAGACTATCAGCGATGATGACTCACGATGCCCACCGAAAGGCCGCGGCTTACGATGCGCTGGCCCCGGATGCAGTATCGCGCGCGTGCAGGCACTGCGGTGCTGGGGTCCCCTTGTCTACCTAGTGCCAGCTGCCGTGCTTCTGGTCATGCTCGTCGCGGCTAGTGGTTGTCGCGGACACAGTACCGACTCCGCATCGGCAGTGTATGAAGATGACGATCTGAGGGTAACAGTGCCCAAGGGGTGGTATCTGCTAAGGAGCGTCCGCGGCGGCGTCGTCATGCGGCCGGGTGGGGTGCCGATATCGGGTCGTGGGCCGGTTGTAGCAGTCCTAACGGAGCGGTTACCGGTAACGGAAGAACTACCTCTTGACGAGGGCACGAAGCTCTTCGTTCGACTGTCGGAGGCGGCGGCGGTGGACGCATCCTCCGGCCAAACACGTCGGGAGTCGATTCGCCTTGCGGACCGGGAAGTGGACGCGCTTGTGATCACCAGGAAGAGTGATGGCGTGCTGGTTCGACTGGCAGTAGTGCCGGCGGGAGAGCACGTCTTCTCGATCATCGTCCACGACACTACGCCAGAACTGGGCGACACGATTAGGGGCGTGCTGAGCGGTCTGATGCTGAAGAGAGGTCCGTGATACCGATGGGCTCATCTATGCGAGCAAGACCGGGAACGGGCGCGGGCGTGCAGGCAAGGGATCGCAACCTGGGGCGGCAACTTGCTGTATTAATGACTGCGAAGGGCTATTTCGGATGAACGGTCCAGTTCGGACTAGGGAGGTCTCGGAGGCCCGGGCCGCTGGCGACCCGTGCGATGGGTCACTCGCGTGTGCGGGCCGCTTCACCACCCGCGACTCGGTCCTCACCGAACACCCCTACGTCTACTGC
>JABRVX010000037.1 GCA_039961735.1 Fimbriimonadia bacterium | reverse complement strand
TGCCAGCACCACCGCCCCGAGGACCGACGCTGCGATGGCCCCGCCCGTAGTGAGCCAACCAGCGAACCTCGCACCAGCCGCGGTTCCCACAGCGAGCAGCGTGCTCTCCACCACACCTACCAACGCATGCCGACCTCGTTCACGCCGCCCAAGATACCATCGCGGCCGACGTACCCGACCACCGATTCTCGTGTTAGAATCCAATCACGATGGCATACGGCGTTAGTCAAGTGGGACAGCCGAGCAAGAAGCGTTCCAAGCGGGAAGCCTTTAGTCGAGGTGTCCGCCTCCTCTCGGCGGACAAGGCGCACCACGAGGCGCTGCTTGCCGCGTTGGACAAAGAAGGGCGGATGAAGGCATACAGCCACGGAGCCAACTTTTTCGAGGACCGTGGCGACTTCCCATTCTACGTGTATGTAACCCGCACCGCCGACGGCAAGCCTCTCGGCCAAGCCGAATGCGATCTGTTGGACGCCCTGTTAGCACAGACAGATCGGACCGCCCCGATGGAATCGCAGTCGGAAACGCCACCGGGCACGAAAGACGTGGCGGCTGACGACCACTGGGACGTCTTCGAGTCGATCGCCAGCCAACTGCAATCTCGCATCGACGGGCTGGAAGAGCAGGTGAAAGATATCGCCGGCAGACTGATCCGACTGAACCGCGCATTCGAGGAGATGGAACACTCACTGACGCAAGGCTTCGACCGTGTGATGCAGGGACTCACCTCTGAGATATCCGTCCTCGCATCCGACCAAGTGCGGGAGCGCGCGGATATGCTGGCGAAGGGGGATCGCGCTTTCGCCGAGCAACTCGCAGCCGACTATGAGAAGCTCGAGAGCAAGGAGAAAGCGCTGGAGAACGATGTCCTGCGACTGCGAACGGAACGAGACCGATGCATGGACCGCATCACCGAGTTGGAGCTCGAACTCGCCGAGAAGGAGCACGATCTGAGCGTCTCGCGTGCTGCCCCACGTACGTCCTGGACCCGCGATGAGTTGGAGCTGTTAGAGGTGTTATCTCACTTCCAGCACTGCGAGGGGTTCCGCAGGGGGTTGAGGGAGTTAGTGCCCGCTCACGTCTCTACCGGTGCACTGGTGGATGTCCTGCGCTCGCTCGCTGAGAGGTCTATCTCCACCCATCACGAGCACGCGAATACGAAGGCCATTACTCGCAAAGGGAAGCCTAACTTCTACGAGCTGCGCTGCAACCTGGGGCCTTGCGGCGATGCGGGAAGGCTGTACTACGATGTGAAGGACGGGGTGTTCGTGCTACTCGGGTTTGGCTACAAAGACACGCAAGAGAAAGACCTCGATGCGATCTTCCGCTCCCTGTAGGCCGCCGCTCAACGGCGCGATACGTATCGGCTGTCGCGAACATAGAATCGCCAGGGCAGTTCCTTGGCCTGCGAGATGCCAATGCGTGTCGTTGTCACTACCATATCGTCCGGCACCGGCTCGCCTGTCAGCACCCGGATGCGTCGCCCCGTGAGCGATTCGCCGTCGTCGGCTGCGCTCAGGCCCAGCGCTCTGGTTAGGTTCCCCGGCCCTGCACAAAGCCTCTCATCGTGCACGTTCCCGCGTCGTTCGCGCATCAGCTCTATGCCTTCCAGCGGTTCACCCGCGCGGATCAGGACCGCTTCTCCTACGCCTGCCGGCCCCGTGACGAAGTTGAGCGCGAAGTGCATTCCATAGGTAAAGTACACGTAGGCACATCCTCCCCGCTCGAACATGGTAGCGTTGCGTTTGGTCTTGCCGCGCGAAGCATGACATGCCGGGTCATCGTTCAGGTACGCCTCGGTCTCCACGATTCGCACGGCCGTCCGACCCTCGGCCGAGTCCACTACCAGGATGCGACCTAACAAGTCGCGCGCCACTACCACCGTGTCGCGTATGTAGAAGGAGCGCGGGAGGATGGGCAACGTGCGCTATGACCCGTAACCGTTGGGATGCGCCTTCATCCAGTTCCATGCGTGCAGAATGATGGTTTCCAAGGAGGGGTACCTCGGGCGCCAGCCGAGCTCCTTCTTGATCCGCTCGGACGATGCCACGAGTCGCGCAGGATCCCCTGGTCTCCTCGGGGCGGCTTCGCAGGGAATCGACTTGCCTACCACGCGCTCACATGCCTGAATCACCTCGGTGACACTGAAGCCCTCCTGGTTGCCGAGGTTGTATGCTAACACCTCGGCACCGTCCCGCAGAGCATTTAGTGCCTTCAAGTGAGCATCGGCCAGATCGGTGACATGAATGTAGTCACGGATGCAGGTGCCATCCGGAGTGTCCCAATCGGTGCCGAAAACTCGCACCCTGTCGCGCTTGCCCAGCGCGGTCTGCAGCACAACGGGAATGAGATGCTGCTCCGGGTCGTGGTCCTCCCCAAGCTCGCCGTCCGGATCTGCGCCCGCGGCATTGAAATAACGCAGCGATACCGAGCGAATGCCGTATGCCCTGCCGTACCACTTCAGCATGCGCTCCATCACCAGCTTGGTCTCGCCATACGGATTGGTGGGTAATTGTGGGTGATCCTCGGGAATCGGTATGCTCTGCGGCTCGCCATAGGTTGCGGCGGACGAGGAGAAGATGATCCGACTCACACCCGCCTCCCGCATCGCCTCCAGCAAGATGTGGCAGCCGTTGACGTTGTTGTCGTAATACTTGGACGGGTCCGCCACGGAGTCACCCACCGATGCGTATGCGGCGAAGTGCATGACGCATTCGATGTCGTTGTGCCGAAAGATGCCCCTCAGCAACTCGCGATCACGGATGTCGCCGCTGACCAGCTCGGCGTCCTGCACTGCGGCCCGGTGGCCTAGCTCCAGGTTGTCCAGCACCAAGGGCTTCTCGCCGTTCTGCCTAAGGAACTTCACCATGTGCGAGCCGATATAGCCCGCGCCACCGATCACCAGAATCATCCGCCCAACCTCGCAATCTTCTGGCCGGATGATACCCGTGGAGGGTGAGCCATGCTCCGGTGCGCAGCCCAAGAGGCAGGGCCGGGGCTCCGGCGCGGCGAATATGCAGCGGACGTAACGCGGCAAGGCATCCCGCGTCGTATCTATCTCGGAGCGGCTGTGTTGGACGCGCGGAAGGCGAGGGTGAGAGGATGAGAGGAACCAGCGGGGTGACGGGCATACTCGGGCTGCTGGCACTCGGGCTTGCGTGCAACGCCGGCGCGCAGGTGTACCGCAACCTGTCGGACGTGCCATTCGCGACGGTGTCGGACGGTCCGCAGCAAGCCATTGTCGTGGACGTGGACGGTCTCGACCCTGCACAAGTTCGCGCAAAGGTCGTGGAGCGGGTGCAGATCGTTCAGCGCGCGATGACCGAGGCCGGACGCCCGCTCATCCGCGAGCTGAAGGCAAGGGGCCTCATGCCGCGCGACATGGTTTGGCCCGTGACGCACGTGGTGCTGCTGCGCGAAAACGGTCGTCTGCTCCTGCCTCGTTCCAACGGTTCCCTCCCGCCCTCGGGAGAGGGCGTGAGCATTCAGAACGGGTGCCTCAGCCTGCAGTTCTCCACCGCCCAGGGCGAGACGTTCACGTCGCAGTATCAGGCCGTGCTGCAAGGCGTCTTCGACACCGCCAACCCCCTCATCGAAGGCATCTACGGCGCCCCGTACCCTGCGGCGTGCGGGCCAATCACGGTGGTCAACTACGACGCCGACATCGGCGACAGAGATGCTGTGGTGGGTGGTATCTACCTGGCAAGCGACCCCACGCACGGTGGCGGCCCCACCATCCTGTTCCCGGTGTACAACAACCTGGCGGCGGCCGCCGTCAACTTCCTGAACCTTCTAGTGCACGCCTATCACGGCCCAGCGATGCTGCACTTCGACGCTTGGGAGCAGGGCTTCTCCCGCGCCGTCACCATGCGCGTCGCACGCCAGGTCTATCCAGATACCTTCACCTTTCCAGACGGCTCGCGAGCAGGCCCAGTGCTCGAAGCCACCTACGAAGCGCGCAGCTTCTATGATTGGTGGAATCAGCCGGCACTGGGCAACAACAGCTTCATCGCTCCGTCGCTAAAGAATGCTCCCATCAACCCGGGGTTCACCGGTGGGCTCTTCCTGGTGCGCTACATGATGGCGGGCTCGGCTTGGGCGAAGGTGCTCACGGAGGACCCCGCGTTCTTCACCAAGTTCCACGCCGCCTATTACGCGGACCCGGACCCGCCTGCCAACCTCGCGGGCAACGTCCCCACGCTCAAGACCATCGCCGCTGCGGCAACCCCCGAGGTGGAAGGCCTGCCATTCGCGAGTTGGTTCCACCGCCAGCATATCCTCAACTCCAGCGTCCAAGTCGGCAGAAAACTTCATTCGCAGGTCATCCCCTTGTGCGGCGGGCTGCAACCAGGCGAGACCGGCGTGTTCATCATTCTGTACAACTATTTCAACACGTCCAAATCGGGTGACGAGAGCCTGCTGAACGGTATCTCGTTCCCCATCTACTGGACTTTCGATTTCGCGCGCATGAACCTGGGTGCACAGTACGAACGGGTCAACCTTCTCGGCGGCTCGGCGGGATTGGCGCCCTCCTTCACGGACAGCACACAGGCCGTCACGATCGACACGCCGGTGGCTGAGACGCTCTCTCGCGTCGTGCTGCCCATCGGTACCGTCTGCACGCAGACCCTCGGCAACGACTTCTACGGCACGGTCCTCGGCCTGTCCGACTACGACCCGGTCACTGGTTTGGGCGGAACGGTCACGCTGAAGCTGCCGACCGGCGACGTGACTGCCAACGTCGTTCGCGGCGCCTTTGGAGCGCAAGTGCCTACACTGACCGCGCCGCAGCGGGCGACCGTGGAGGTCCGCGACCGCTCGGGCACGCTGCTGGCCACGCGCAAGGTCAACACCGGTGCCGCACCGCTCGCACTGAGCCTGCAGGTCACCGAGCAAGGCACCCACGCCCAGCGCATCAGCGACGGCATCCAGATGATCACAGTGCCTATCTGGCCGAGCGAAACCGATACCGCTATCCTTCTCGGTATGCCGCCCGGTGAGATGCTCTTCGCGCGATGGCGGCAGGATCTGTTCCGCTACACGCTTTATCCGGCCACCCCGCCCATCCAGCCCGGCTATGCGTTCTTCGTCAAGCTGCCACTGGCCCGCGACGTCACGTTCACCGGCACGAGGCCTCCTGCCGACAGGGCCTTCGCCGTGCCACTCCAGGTCGGCTGGAACCAGATTGGCAATCCTATCCGAGCTACGGGCGCGACCAGCCTCGCCGATGTGTGGGTGCAGTCCGGACCAAACGATCCGGCCATCGGTTGGGACGAGGCGGTAACGAAGGGCTGGGTCTCGCCGACCGTCTTCCGCTTCGACCGTGACATCAGCAATCCGGACGCGGGCACGAACCAGCCCGCGACCGCGGTCGAGGCGCTGAAAGGCTACTGGGTGCGGGTGCGTGCGCCGGAAGGGGTCACCATCCTCTTCCGCCCCAACTCGGGTCTAGGCCCGGTTGCGCCTTACCGCTCCAGGACGCCTTCATGGCACGTGGACGTCACGATCCGAGCCGAGAACGGCTCGACCGCTGAGGCGCGGCTGGGAGCCGACCCCACAGCGAGCGATCGCGCCGACCCTCAGTGGGATACCCCTCTACCCCCGGCATTCGGACCCGGCCTTCAACTTTCGTTCCCCCATCCCGAGTGGGGCGCCGACAAGGGCGACTACTACAGCGATGTCCGCGCTGACAGGCGCCAGTCCGAATGGACGCTACGCGCCAGCGGCTTGACCCCCGACACGACGTACACCCTGACCTGGGACGTCTCCGCGACGATGCGTCGCGAGATGCGACTGACGCTCACCGATCCGCGTACCGGGCGAGTGGTGAACATGCGCGGAAGCGCGTCGCTCACATTCACCGCATCGGATGCCGAGCAGATGTTCGTCATCCGCGCCGAGACCTCCGGGGCGGGCGCGCTGCGGGTGACGGACCTGAACGTGCAGACGACGCGCGGCGGATGCAGCGCCACCTTTGCAGTCAGCCAGGCTGCTGGAGTTAGCGTCGAGGTGCTCTCGGTAGGTGGTGGCCGCGTGCGCTCCCTCGCCGAGCACAAGCCCTTCGAAGCCGGGCTCCATACGGTCACTTGGGACGGGAGGGACGAGCGTGGGGTGAGCCTTCCGCCCGGCGTGTACGTGCTTAGCGTACAGGCAGTGGGAGAAGATGGGACGGTCGCGCGAGCGGTACGTCCACTGGTGCTGAAGAGGTGAGGACCACGATGAAGACTTGGATGGCTCGTGCGGCGTTGCTGCTCGCTGCCGTTGCGTTGGCGCTGGTGCCCGGTTGCGGCGGTGGCGGTGGAGGGGGTGGTCCGTCAGGTATTGCACTCTCTGGCAATGTGCTGATGGTCGGCACGGGCTTGCCCCCCAATCCCCCCGTCACCGTCACCGCGGGAGGCAACGGCGCGCAGACCCGCCTGTCGGACGGCGGCTTTTCGTTCCAGGTGCCCTCCGGAACCGCCTCGTTGACCATTGCCGGAGCGGGCCTGCCAACGTTCGTCTATTCCTTTCCTGCCGTGACGAGCTCCACCAACCTCGGCTTTTTGTACGTCGGCCCTCAGCAGGTACAGGTCATCGGCCGAATCCTGGACGCCGAGACACTGGATGTCGTGGAAGGTGCGACGGTCTCCATGCTGGGTCGGTCGGCCGCAACCGCCGCGGACGGCACGTTCTCTCTCGGCGACGTCGCGTATGACCCGAACGGCTTCCTCCAGATCGTCTACCTGGTGGAGAAGACTGGCTACACGCCGCGCGAGGCGCCGGTCGAGATGCCAGCCATCGGCGGGGTCATTGACCTGGGCGATACGCTGCTCGCCCCAGAAAGCAGTACCGATCCGCCGCCCGGTCCGTCTAACATCTTCGGGTTCGTGACGGAACCCGGCGGAAACGGCAGCGCGGTGCTCGTGAAGCTGGTGCGCCGCTCGGACAGCGTGGTGGTCTCCGCCTTCGTGACCGGCTCGCTCCTCGGTTCGCCGGCAAACCGTTACCAGTTCTGGGTGCCGGTAGGCGAATATCGGCTGGAGTTCGAGAAGCCCTTCGGCACGTTGCGCATCACGCGCGATGTGGACTTAGTGGACGTGGACGAGCCCGTGCGGGTGGACGTCACTCTCCCGTGAGCATCCGTTCTCGCGTGATATAATCGGGCCGCGACGGCGGGAATGCCGATCGAGGGCCGCCTCGGCCCGACGAAAGCAAGGAAGGTCAATATGCGGAAGTTCGGGTTCAGAAACCTCGTGCTTGCTCTGACGTTTGGCGGAGTGATCATCTCCGGCGTGTCCTGCGGTGGAGGAAGCGCAGGTGGCGACGATGGCGGGGGCACCGGTATCTCTCGGTTGCGCATCCAGGTGGTTACCTATGTCGCGGGTCAGCAGATAGGAGTGGCTGGAGCACAGGTAT
Source organism: Fimbriimonadia bacterium (assembly GCA_039961735.1). NCBI lineage: Bacteria > Bacillati > Armatimonadota > Fimbriimonadia > Fimbriimonadia bacterium. The sequence continues at coordinate 1,900 of JABRVX010000037.1, read as the reverse complement.
ATGGCGTCCTCGGAACAGGCGCGGGCGCAACCGTCGTAGCCTTCGTGCCGAACTCGCTGGACCCGACGAGATACGACCTCGTCAATCCGCCCGTCTCCCTCAGCGGCATTCTGATTCGGCCTCCGCAGACGAACCCGCCCAGTTTCCACAGGGTGGTGCAGTACCCGGCGCTGCCTTTCAACGACTCTTCCAACGTGTATCAGATGCCGGACACCGTGCCTTACGACCCTGCGATCTACGCGGTCCCGCGGATCACGGGCCCGTTCCCTGGTGGTGTCACGGACCTCGGACAGGCCAAGCTCTATCCCTACGGCGACCCCCCGCCGAATCCGAACTTCCCGTAGTCGGGAAGAGAGCGGTCGGAGAAGCCGATGAGCGCGTTGCGTGCAGGACTTCACCTGATCCTGTGGGTCCTCGTTATCGCGCTGCTCTACGTTGGCGCGATGCGCCTGCGCAGCGTGGACCCTCTCGCCGACTATCGTGAGGCGTTGCGCGAAGCCGCCGATACCCCGTTCGGCCTGACCATGCACAACGCCACGCTTGCGGCGTACGATGGCGACCAGCCCATCCTCCGCGTGGACACCGAGGTGATCGAAGTCACTCGTGACGAGCGCGAGGTCTGGCTCCGCAACTGCACGAATGGCAAGCTGTTCGATGAGGGCAGACAGGCCGGGCAGTTCGAGGCAGCGAGCGTCCGCTACGACGACTTCCGCAAGACCGCCTCGGTCACCAACGTCCGACTGGTCACCGACGATCTCGACGTTCGCACCCAAACCGCCAACTGGACGGAGGCGGATGGGCGCGTCGCCGTCCCCACACCCATAGTGGGTACGCTCGCGGGCGGTAAGGTGGAAGGGCAAAGTGCCGAGGTGTTCCTGCGCACTCGCACCGCCGAAGTCAGCGTCGGCAAGTGGGAGGGTGTCCTCGCCTACCGCGCGCCCCTCCAACAGAAACAGTCCGAGAAGCGGCGCGTCGTCTTCCGCTTCCACTCCGTGAAGAAAACCGCCAAGCCCAACGTCACCATCTACACCAACGCAGAGATGGTGGACGACAAGGACACCTTCGTGCGAGCGGACCGAATCGTGCACGACCTGGACACCGACATCGCCACATGCGAAGGCCGCTGCCAGATGCGCTCGCCACGCATGGACATCACCGCCGACAAGGCCGTGGTGGACCTGAACGTGAAGCGCGCCACCCTGACGCAGAACGTCACCATGACCATCTGGCCCAAGCCCGAAGACGTGGCAGCCGCGAAGGAGCCGCCGAAGGAAGGAGAGGAGCAAGAGGACCCACTGCACTCTCGCAAGATCGCTAAGGGCTACCCCGTCCGCGCCACCTGCGATCGGCTGGTGTATCTCTATGGCGAGGAGCAGCGGTCCGAACTGGACGGCAGCCTGAAGGCCAGGCAGGACCTGCCCGAGGGCCGCTGGCGCGAGGTGACTGCGCTGAAGGCGGTGATCGACGAAAAGGCAGAGACCCTGCGGCTGGACGGCAACGTGCGGATGATCGCGAGCAACGGGGACGACCTGTCGGTGGAGTGGATCGTGCTCTCCATCAAAGAGGACGAGGAGGAGGAGTTCGAGACGGGCCCCGGCTCCGGCGTCTCCGAGCTTCCGGAGAAGGTGCGTCGCGAGATCCCCGACTCGGACCGCAGTTCCAGCCCCCCGTAATTCCGGCGTCCCGCCGGAGAACATCGCCGGGATGGTGCAGGGCGTGGCTCGGGTGTGGCTCGGGCGTCCCGCCGGAGAACATCGCCGGGATGGTGCAGGGTGTGGCTCGGGCGTCCCGCCCGAGAACATCGGGATGATGCAGGGCGTGGCTCGGGCGTCCCGCCGGAGAACATCGGGATGGTGCAGGGTGTGGCTCGGGCGTCCCGCCGGAGAACATCGGGATGGTG
>JABRVX010000036.1 GCA_039961735.1 Fimbriimonadia bacterium | reverse complement strand
CCCACTCAGAGGCAGAACATAGAGGCGACTATTGGGCTGGCAGTGTGGGACAACCTCTCTCGCCGTCGAGAACGGCAACCTGGAGCAAGCCGCGAGAGAGGTTGTCCCACACTGCCAGCCCAATAGTCGCCTCTATGTTCTGCCTCTGAGTGGGTGTCAGGACGACGGTCATAGGCGTGGGCATCTTGGACTCGATCGCTTGAACGCGCCGAACCAGTTCCTTGCTCAAACGGACCATTGCTGCCTCCTTGGCACAACCCCTTTGGTCACGGGAACGTCCATTATCGTGACCAAGCGCAGGTCACTCCGTCGCATGCTCCTCCGAGGGCCTCGGTCTGTGTATATCGGTTGGCTCTGGGTTAGCAAGTCCCCATCGCTCAGCGAGGCCCTTGTAGCCGCCGAGGCTGATCGGCCCCATCACCATCATCACCAGATGGGTGAGCTCATCGAGCCTGGGATCCGCTACAGGCCTCTTCTCGAGCCTGCAGGTGATCGCCTCGCTCAGCACATTCGCTAGTCCGCGCTCGCCGTAGGAGGTGAGCCACGAGTGGCGGATGTACTCGTCGTCTCGAGGGCAATCGCCCCAGTGCGTTGCGAGGTACGACTCGCGGTGCTCGCTGAGGGGATGATGCGCCTCGGCTACCTCCGGGAGCAGGTCCCATGCGAGGTCCGCCATGCGCTCTGCCGTGGCTCGGTCGGTTGCGGGTCCGGTCCTCTCACCCACCGGGTTGACGTGATATCCGCTCCAGAACGCGACGCACGCCGCCCGCTCATCGGGATAGCTGCAGCGATTGCATGGAGTCGGGTCGTCGAAGTCACCCCACGGCCTCATGCAGGCCGTCGCGGCGAAGAGGTGCGCAGCATACGTAGGATGCATAGGCTGCGGCTTCTCGACTCTCGGTGCGGGCAGCCGCTGCTCCAGACCCTCAAGCCTCTTCTTCAGCGCAGAGCTAGCCCTTACCATTCCGATCACCTCGCGCCGCAAGCCGCTCCTCGACGCTTGCGATCCGCTCTGCGAGCTCTAGCGTCTCGGCAAAGCGTGTGGAGTACTCGAGGATCGTGCGTGCCGCCCCAAGCTTCACGTTGGGAGTGCCGTCCTTCATGAGACCGACCAAGGTGACGACTGCTGCGCCCGTAGATCGTGCGAGCGAGCCGGCAGTCTCCCGGAACATCTGGTCGCGCAAGTCCGACACTTGCCGCATGAACTCCGGGTCCTTCATACGCCGATGCACGGTGGCTTCATTCACGCTGGCAAGAGCGGCGGCATCGCGCGCGGTCCTGCCGATCGCGAGGGCGGCGATCATCTCGGCGTCGCCCTTCCTGCCCCTCTGCTGTGCATTCTCGCGCATTTCAATGCACCTCTAGGGTCCTGCCAGCTTCGGGTCTAGACCCATACCTGAGAGCCTCTCTAGCGCCACGGCGACGTACTTCGGCTCGATCTCCATCGCGCAGCACACCCTCCCAAGCTGCTCTGCCGCGACAAGCTGGGTCCCGCTGCCTGCGAACGGCTCGTAGCACAGATCGCCGGGCTTGGTATGCTGAAGCATCGGGATCGTAAACACGCCCGCCGGCTTGACGGTCGGGTGCTCGACGTCGTCGTGGCCCTCGCCGCGATTCGGGAACTCCCAGACGTTCGGCGGGAAGTCGCTTGCTACGCGGGGAGGCTCATGCCCTCGCACCCATCCGAATGCGCAGCTTTCAGACTTGTTCATGTAATAGGAGTAGCCGAGGACGGGGCAGGTCTTGACCCACACAATGGTCTGGTGCCAGAAGGCGCCGTGCCGAAGCCAGACCCTCTCCAGCATCGCCTGGTTGCGCTGAGCATGCCAGCAGTACCAGGCAGCGTTGTCGTCGATCGCTAGCTCCACGGCTACCCTGACAAAGCCGTCGTAGAGCCCTTCGCCCTGGGTCGCATCATCCCAGGTCTTGCCATAGCTGTCCGACCAGTCCTTGTTCTTGTCCTTCTTCCTCCCGGCTTTCACCAGCTTCTTGTCTTCCCAGCTGGAGGGATGGTTGGTGCCGTCGTAGTCCACCAAATACGGTGGGTCGGTCGCAAACAACTGGGCGCGCTTTCCGTCCATCAGCCTTCGGACATCGCCCTCGTTCGTCGAGTCGCCACATAGCAGTCGGTGCTCCCCGATGAGCCACAACTGGCCTCGCTCCGTCTTCCACTTGATTTGAAGTTCCTCCGCCTTGGCGAGCTCTGCGCCCGGGTCTTCCTTCAATGGCAGATCGGGCTCGCCCAACTCCTTGAGCAACTCGTCGAGAGCATTAGTGTCGTACCCGGTTCCCAAAAAGCCGATCTCGCCCTCCTGCAGTTCCTTGAGGAGCCTGGCCAGCGTCTCGTCGTCGTAGCCCGCTAAGTCGTTCGTTCTGTTGTCGGCTAGGAGGATGCGAAGCGCCCTGTCGTCGTCAACATCCACCCAGAACACGGGCACGTGTTCCATGCCTGCCTCGATCGCTGCCTTCAGCCTGTGGTTGCCCGCAAGCACGTAGGCGGTTGAGCGCTGCGCCACGACGGCGCCGTAGAAGCCGTTCTCCTCGATGCTCTCCTGAATGGCCCCCACGTCGCCCCGGCGTGGATTGCGCGGATGAAGCTTCAGGTCAGCAACCGCTACCATCTCCAGCTTGTCGTTGATGACCCGGCATCCGGGTGCTTCAGTCGTCTCTGCCATTCTTGCCACCTTGCTTTGCATCGTGCCCGTTCAGCGATTCGGGATAGGGGTCGGAGGTGTAGTTCCGCCAGACCTCGGGGGAGGCACCCAGCTCCACCAGCGTCTCCCGAACGCTCTGACCACCCGCCCACCACCAGTACCTGCGGTCCGAAGTGAAGGGGATCCTTAGCTCGCCATTCTCTGTGATGTAGGGTTTCGGCTTCCCTACGTCGGGGCCCGGCGAGGGGTGTTGCACTGTTGCATGGCAATCGGCAGGGATAACCGCCTGGTGTTCCATGCAACAGTGCAACACTCCTCCTCGACCTCGCCTGCCGTTGGCAGGACATCGCGGTCGGCGGGCATCGGCTCCGCAGGATGCAGCTTTGCCGGCTTCCCCTTCTGCTCCTCATCGTTCACCACGAAACCGAGGTCGGTGGCCCTCTTGACGCGGCGGCTGACTGTGGTCTTGTCGAGGCCGAGATGCTGGGCTAGGCGTGACACACTCACTGTCCCCTCTGCACCACCCTCCTCGTCCGTCAGTTCCTCTAGCGCCTCTACCGTCTCCCGCACGGCCTTGGGAACGGCCGCCTCTATGCCCTCTGAGAAGGCCTCCTTGACTAGCGCTCGTACCATGTCGTAGTCACTGAGCGCCGCGATGACCGCGCCCTGTGTGTCCTTCTCTCGACCTGCTTGGTGCAACAACGCATGTGCTCGGATAAGGCTCAGCAGAGCCGGGAAGTCCCTTCGCAGGCGAACTGCATGTGTTGGTAGGAGACGCGCTATTGCGCTGGCGTACGGGATGATCGCCGTGCGTTCGGCGCTGTCCAACCACTCCTGAAGAGCATGCCAAGGTGCGTGATCCACGATCGCGCTCCCAGGTTCCTGCGCTTGTGCAAGCAACACCAGCCGGGTCTGCTCGGTCGTGTCGGTCACGGTTAAGGAGAAGAACCGTGTCTCGTTCTCCGGATGCAACTTCACGGCCGTCGTGGTGACGATCAAGCCGGTTGGGCCCTCCCGCTCGATGACGCGAGGCTGGAGTCCTTTGCCTGTCTTCTCAACCGTTTCATAGCGAAGACGGCCTTCGCTGAGTAGGGAGCGCACTAGGTAGCTCTGCATGTCACCGGACATGCCCGTCGCCTCGATGATCACCAGGAAGCGGTGCGCCAATGGCTCCTTGGAGTACGCAAGCGCTCTCTCAGACATCGCGGTGAGTGTGTAGTGAGTGCTGGTGGGGAAGAACTTGAGAACCTGTTCGATGACGAAGCTCTTGCCGGCTGAACTAGGGCCCTTGATCGCCGCCGAGACGGGTCGGTCAAGCAGTCGCGTGATGAGCACGAGGAAGAGCAGTTTTGCCACGTTCGTGTCGCCTGCGAAACCTGATGCCTTGAGATCCTGGGCGAAGCGCTCAAGGATGTCTGGGTGCGCAGCCAGAAGCTGGCACTGCTCCCACGCAGCCTCCCAGTGCGACTTCGCTTCCGCCTCTAGCTCGTGCCGGAGTGGCGTTGCCTGCTCAAGCACGACGCGGAACCTCTCACGGAAGCCCTGCGGGTCGGCGAGATGGAGCTCTGATGGGTCCTTGCAGCCTGGCAGGTGAACCAGGTACAGGCGGTCTCTGAGTGCCGAAGCCGATACGTCAGCACGGAGTTTGTGGCCACCCTCGTCCGGCTCGACAACGAGATACACCTTTCGGATTCCGCCGAAGCACGTCGCCCACTCGTCGCGCCACATCGTTGCGCCTGGAACACCGAGAGCCGGTAACCCTGCGAACCACAGCGTGTGGCAGTCGCTTTCGCCTTCGACCAAGACAATAAAGCCCGCCTGTCGAGCTGTCTCCAGTCGGCCAAGTCCATACAGGCGCGGCTTGTCTCCCCGCCGCCACCGAAACCGGTTGTCGATGTCCTCTCCGCGTTCGAGAGAGGTCCTGTACCGTTTAGCGACGACCGTCCCCTCCTCATCCGTGTAGGGCATCTCGACGGCGGGCTGCTTCTGGTGCCTCGCGGTGCAGAGACCGATCTTGCACAGGAACTCCTGCGGCAGCCCTTTCGCCTCGGCGTACTGCTCGAGCGTCAACCCAAGGGGGTGTTGCACCGTTGCGCGCGTTTCGGAGGGGACAGGCGCCCCCCCACCCTCCTGCGAGCACCATCGTTACTCTGCGGGAAGAGATCGCTCATCGTCAGACCCCAGGTCTGGACGGTCGCCTCCGTGTCACCGCCACCGAAGTCGTGGATGAGCACCTTGCCGCCATCGCCCAGACCGATCGACACCGACCTGCGCTTCTCATCGCGAAGCGGAGAGAAGGCCATGTAGCGTTCACCGAATCTACGCGGTGACCTGCCGTGCGCCTCCGCTGCTTCGAGGACGCGTTGGAGCGTCGAGGTCTCAACTTGCTGAGGAGTTCCCACGCTGATGCGCCTCCATGCCAGCGGATCGCTCGCCGGCAGCCCCGCACTCCAAGCCCTCCGAGCGGACTCTCGCATCTATCCACGCGAGAAGCTCAGGGCCGTGGACCCGCACCGAGCGACCAATTCGAACCGTCGGCCACTCGCCCGACGCGGCCAACTCGTAGGCCTTCGAGCGGCAGACACTCGCGACTTCCGCGGCCTCGCAAACCCTGAGAAGAAGTTTGTCCATGGTCACCTCCTGAGTTTGAGCCAGTACTGAATGGATCAAACACGTCTTCCGTCGTGTATAATGGCTTAGCACTCGACTGACGCTTGGATTGTATCAGACACGTTTACTGAGGTCATAAAATGAAGCAGCGAGATTCGTTTCGAGACCAGGTCGAGCTCCTCCTGGGCTCTAGCGTGCCCGACGAGGAATGGGCATGGGTAGACGACTCTGACCTGGCCCTCGAGTGTCGGCACGGAATGAAGAACGTGAACGAACTTGTCAATTGGATTCGGAGGACGCGCGAGGTCTATGCTGGCCGCGCTCGCGACGCCCAGGGCACGGGGGAACTGCGAAGGGAGGGAAAGTCAGCCGACCTACGGGGTCTTCGCGGAGACGCGCTTCGCCTTCTGCTTGCTCAGATCGCGGAGGCTGAGACTGAGGTCCAGAGCTTTCGTAGCGAGGTCCTCAATGGCGAACTGCTGGCGCCCGAGAAGGCCGTAGACTGGGTCCGTGAGCGTGGCCGTGAAGAAGGGCCACCGACAATCTGGCTCGACTCGATTCCGGTTCCTCAAGATGCCGACGTGATGCATGGGAAGGCTGGCTGGTATGTGGAGCCGCCGCTTGAGCTAGGCCCCGGGCATGGTGCTCATAGGACTCACGTTGCCTTTCTGGAGGTAGCTTGCCCGCCGGACTTTGAGATCTACCGTCACGCGGTCGAGGCAGGGGGCGTTCTGGACAGGCTCCGCCAGCTCTCGGAGGAGCTCTCTAAGGACTATGGGTGGGCAAAGAGCACTGCAGCAACCTTCGTGCTGACCGGGTTCGCTCCCTACTACTCGAGCGCCAGTGTCACTCGCACCTTCGGCTTCGGAACGGGCGACACCACTCGTCTCAAAACGCACACAGCGGCGCTGATGGGTGAGCTGGCAGGCGTGGCACTAACTGTCACCAGGACGCGTATCAAGCTGGAGCTTGACCCGACACTCAGCCCTTCCGAGGTGGCTGCGCTTTACGCCTCTTGGCGCAGCAAGGTGCTGGGCAAGCGCTACAGGCCGCTGAGCGCGAAACACCTGACGCTGGTGGCGTTCGTCCTTGGTCGCCCGTCCGATGAGCCGTTGGGAGAGCGAATGCTCGCCTGGAACGCCGAGTACGGGGCAACGAAGGGCTGGAAGTACGGGCAGGAGAGCAACTTCCGCAGGGACTTCCACAGAGCCAAGCGGCGCCTGCTGTTCCCACCTTATAGGCACGCGACGGAGGAGGCAGGTTAGGTGAGCAGACGTGGTCACGGAGAAGGCAGCATCCACCAGCGAACCGTGGTGCGCGTCCATCAACCTTGGCTGGCAAGGTGGGAAACGGAAGCGGAAGCGGAAGCACTTCTTCCTAGGTCGCACCCGCAAGGAAGTCCAAGAGAAGCTAACCGAGGCGCTCAGGAACTACCAGCAGGGCCTTCCGGCAGCGCCAAGTTGCCAGACGGTCGAGCAGTACCTAACAAGTTGGGTGTGGGAGACGGCGAGGCCAACCGTCCGGGCTCGTACCTTCGAAAGCTACGAGCTAGTAGTTAGGAAGCACCTCGTGCCCGACTTTGGTCGCACCAAACTCGGAGACCTCTCGCCGCAGCGCGTGCAGGCACTACTCAACCGGAAGCTGCAGAGCGGGTTGTCCCCTAGGACGGTGGAGTACATCCGCACCGTGTTAGTGATTGCGCTCAACGTCGCGGTGCGCTGGGGCTTGGTGCCAAGAAACGTCGCGCTACTGGTGCCGGCGCCAAGAGTGGAGCGCCATGAGGTCCGGCCCCTATCGCCTGACGACGCACAGAAGCTGCTCGAGGCGGTCAAGGGCGATCGGCTTGAAGCGTTGTTCACTGCCGCGCTCGCAGTAGGGCTGAGATTGGGTGAAGGGCTCGGTCTCTCGTGGTCTGACGTGGAGTTTGAGAAGGGTACCATCACGGTGAGGCAGCAGGTACAGCGGATCGGCGGCAAGGTGGTGTTAGTCGAGCCGAAGACGAAGCGCTCGAGGCGCACGATCGCCCTGCCGGAAGTGGCAGTCGAGGCACTGCGCGAGCGGAAGGTGCGGCAGTATGAGGAGCGTCTACTGGCCGCCGACGGTTGGGTGGACACAGGGCTCATCTTCACGACAAGGAAGGGAACACCGCTGGAGCCGCGCAACGCCCGAAAGGCCTTCCACGAACTCCTGGAGCGGGCAGGACTTCCGCGCATTCGGTTCCACGACTTGCGGCACGCCTGCGCTAGCCTGATGCTTGCGCAACACGTCCACCCAAGGGTCGTCATGGAGATTCTCGGCCACAACAACATCTCGATGACCATGGACCTCTACAGCCACGTGATGCCTGAGGTGCAACGCGAGGCGGCCGCCTCAATGGACAGAGTGCTGCGACCGGCAGTCTCCCGCACCGGCGCATAGCGCGGGCTCAGGGGGTTAGCCCCTTGTTACCGAACCTACCGCACACCCCACTGATCCCCTGGTTTGTCCACCCTGTACTGCGCATTCCACAGAGTGCTTTCGGCTTGGCTGTCAACTTGGCTGTCAGGAGGGCAGGAATGGGTCGCCAAAGAGCAGCTGGAAGCTCACATTTGAACCTGAATCTTGGGGCGGCGAACGGGTCTCGAACCCGCGACCCCCTGAGCCACAGTCAGGTGCTCTACCACTGAGCTACCGCCGCCATCAACGCTGCACTTCTCGCCGCTCGACGTCAGGCAATTCGCAGCAACAGGAACCCGGAGCCTCGTCCTTCCGACACGCCCACGGGGGGTGGGTCGAAGACCGCGTCCGACCTCACGCTGGCCCGCCAAGCAGTCAATTCGCTGCCGCCACTTCTAGGTGGTGTGGTGCGAGGCAGAGGAGGCCCCGAAGCCCGCCGATTCTACCCCGCAGCAATCACCCTGTGGCAACATTAGGCCGGGCGCCAAAGACAGCCGCCGGAATCAGTGGACGGGCTGGCCACGTGCGCCACGTGACTGGTCCCGCATGCTGGTTAGCGAGGCAGGTTCGACACACCGCCGCCCCCGACCCGCTGCTGCGTCAGCCGTCCGTTCGCGACTCGCACCGAGCAGCACGCTTTCGCGTGCAAAGGCGCGACCTCCACCGGCCACCCGAAGAATGATCGACCGAGGCAACGAAGGGCAGACGTGGTTGTGCAGCGCGTCTACTCGGCAGCGTCGGCACGGTTTGGAGCACCGAATGCGGCTTGCCCCGCCCCTCCGTACCGCTTCGCGGCGGACTTGGGGCAGGCGTCGGCGTCTATCTGCAGCCGCAACTGCCAGGACCGACACCCGGGGTATCACGTGCACTTACGCAACACCCCGGCGCGTGGGCCGCGGTACTACGGTATCTTCACTAGCTTAACGCATGCTTCCTTGTGGAGTGCCTGTCCCGACAAAGGGTCGGCCTTCGCCGGACGCAGGTAGGAGTCCGAGGTTCCGCGCCCCTTGGCGTTTCTTCCTAGCGCAGTATGTCCGAAGCCGTGTTGTAGACCTACGACCTCTGGGTGGATACGTTCGGAAACGAGTACGGTTGCCTTGGTGCGACCGTGTGGTGAAATCACCATCACTGCATCACCCGTCTTCAGGCCGTGCTTGGCCGCGGTACTCGGATGGACTACCAGCGGATTGCTCGGCTTAATCTCGAGTAGCAGTTGGTTGTTTTGGGTGCGTGAGTGCGTATGGCTCGCTTCCTTCCAGTTGATAAGGTAGTAGGGATAATCCGCGGAAGGTTGCCAATCTCTTGGCTCGTACGCGGGCAGAGGGTTGATCGGCTTGCCCGTGGCATCTACTTTGCCGTCGAGGCTCTTGGAGAAGAACTCGATTTTCCCACTCGGGGTTCCGAAGCCCTTCACTGCACGACTACCAACGACTGTTCCGATCCGCTTCCCACCGCTGTCTTTGGGCTTATCGTATATTGCGGTTCCCTCACTGTTGCGCTCGCCGTCGAACCAGGCATTCTCGAGCTGCGCATCGGACAACGGCGCACCGTACTTTTCGTATGCAGTGCCCTTCGGCGAGACCCACACGGCACCTGCAAGCTCCTTTAGCTGCGAAAGGCTGATCTTCGGGGCCCCCTGGAGCAGCTCGTTGGAGAGGTAATCCTCGTACCATGCTGTTAAATCGCTGATCGGTTGCTTCGTCGTTGGCCCAATCGTGAAGAAATCCTTGCCTCCACCGTCACGGAGCCCGATTCTTCGACCGAGTGCAACGACGGTCTCGTACTCTGCGAGTTGGCCGAAAATGGGCTTCACAACGGGCTGTCGTAGACCCAGCACTGGCCAGGTGACCCAGTGGGTGTTCAGATCGTATCGCTCCAAATAGGTAGTTCCTGGCAGCACGTAATCTGCGAATAGCGCCGTCTCGCTCATCATGGTGTCAACGACAACGAGCGTCTCCAGTTTAGCAAGAGCCTTGGTAACTACCTGACTCCCCGGTACCGCCATCATGGGGTTCTGGAAGATGCACATCAGCATCTTGGGCTTGTAGGGACCCTTGTCCTCCGCTAGGTTCTCGAAGAGCTTGCAGTACACACCGGAGCTATGGCCCAAGGGATACTGGCTCAACTCGTCGAACCTCGGCTGAGACAGGGTGCTCTTTGCCACCTCGTCGGGCACGACTTCTACGTGCTTGTTGCCCTGCTTGTCCGGAATGATCATTGTGCCTGGCCGGTCGTAGCCGCCGATGAGTGCGGCCAGTGCCGCAATGGCTCGTCCGCCTTGGACCCCGTTGCTGTGCTGGCCCGGCCCGCTCCAAACGTCTACGCATGCTGGCTTCGTTGTCGCAACCTCGCGTGCCAGTCGCTCAATCGTGTCCGCCGGGATGCCTGTGATCTCTGCCGCCCAGCCAGGCGACTTGTCACGAACGTGCGTAGCGAACTGATCGAAGCCCGTGGTCCAGGTCTTCACAAACTGCTCGTCGTAGAGCCGCTCAGCGATGATAACATGACACATCGCGAGTGCCAACGCACCGTCAGTGCCGGGGCGAATCGCAACCCACTCGTGCGCCTTTGCTGCAGTGTCGGACAGGTACGGGTCCACCACGACCAATTTCGCACCCCGCTCGATGCCTCGGGTGAGGATGCGAGGCAAATACACCCACTTGATTGCGCTGGTCGGGTTCCAGCCGAACAGCAGAATGTACTTCGACTGAATGAAGTCCGCGATCGGTCTGTCGTGTCCCATCACCGACTTGAAAGATGCCTTTCGAGCTACGTCGCACAGGTTAGAGTGCATACCGTAGTTCGGTGTACCGTATAGCTTGCAGAAGTCTTGCTGGATGTGGGTGAAGGAGTGGTCTTCACTGATCCATAACAACTTATGCGCTTCGCCGGCATCACGCAAGCCTTTCATCTTCGCAGCGATCTCCGAAAGCGCCTGGTCCCAGCTGATCTCCTGCCACTTCGGGTCAGCGCCCGGGAACTTGTCCGGATTGCCACGTTTCAGCGGCGTTTTCACGCGGTCTGGGTCGTAGAGCTGCATGATGCCGGCGTGCCCCTTCGCACAGATAGAGGCACCTTCCGAACACCCGTACTGCTCCGTGTACCCTTCGAAGAAGTCCGTAGAGATGTTCGAGTAGTTGTTAGGGTTCCAGTGGTTGGGTTCGATCTTGGTCACGATCCCGTCTATCACCTGGACCAGTATGCCGGACTGTCCCCCGCACATGTTGCAGCAAGTGGGGATCCACTCCCCGGCCTCACGCCCCCACTGTCGCCGTCCCTCCGCATTGCGGGAGTGCGATCGGTTCTCGGGCAGAACAGGGTCTTGGGTTCGTCCTGCCACGGCTCCCAGTGTGGCAGCAGCGGTCGCGGTCTTCAAAAACATCCTGCGACCGATCTTCTCATCATATACGTACATCGTGGTTTCCTCCCCTCTCACTATGAGGTCGCGCGTTTGTCGTTACAGCAGGTAGTAGACATTCGGCTCGAGACCGAGTGACTCATGGAGTCGCACCCTCTTTCGGCCGGACATGAGGAGCCTCGATACCTCGCTGTCCGGATCGTTGAAATCGCCGAAGTGGATGGCGTGACCGGTGCAGGTCTTGGCACAAGCCGGCCACCGCCCTTCCTTCTTGGAGTACATGCCGTTCTCATCCTGAAGATGCAAGCAGAACGTGCACTTGCGCGCAGTGTAGATCGGTGGCTCGTCTTCCTTGCGCAGCCGATACTGATCGTACTCGGGTGAAGGCACGCGTGCGAACACCTCGCTCGACTCGAAAACGATGTAGTTGTCGCCTTCGTCGAACGACCTCGCCCCATACGGGCATGCTTCCACGCACGCCTGACAGCCGATACATAGATCGTAGTCCACGACCACGATCCCGTCCACCGCCCGCTTGTACGTGGCAGCCTTGGGTTTTACGGGGCACACCGGCAAGCACGCCGGCTTCTCACAGTGAAAGCACGGCTGCGTCAGGAAGACAGGCCTGTCATTACGCATCTTGCCCAAGTAAGTCTCCGTCACCTTGTTGTATGCCACACCAGGTGGCGTCCTGTTTTCCATCTTGCACGCCGCGACACAAGACCGACACCCCACGCAACGAAGCACATCTATCACCATGCCGTAGCGTCGCTTCGTGCGAACGGATGACGCAGTGTTGGTGATGCTAGAAGCAGCCTTGACGACAGAGGTCGCGCCGAGCGCCGCCGCAAGGGCTCCGGCTCCCATCTTCAGCAGAGTGCGGTTCATCTCACGACGTGTCATGACGGTGTCCCGCGAACGAGGACCCCCTCGTGCGCGGCTCTCAGGGGCCGCAGTGGAAGAGTGCTTATCCATCATCCGTCTCCTTTAGAACTTTATGTCGGCCCGCAACGAAATGCGTCGCTCGTCGGGCTTGCCCGCTCCGCTTGCATACTCCACGGTCTCGTAATCCAGTAGGGCGAGCACATTCGAGCTGAACCGGTGACTGACACCGACAATCCAGCGCTCGACGTCGTTGTCTGCTATCTCGTTGTCGGGGTCTAGGTTGTCGAAGCGCGCTAAGATGTCCCACTTCGCCGCGTCGGCCCCTCTGCCTAACACGCCTACATTCAAGACACCATATACCGAGTAGCCCCGTGCATCGGAAATCTGACCGGATCGCGCTGCGAGGCTCGGGTATCGAGCTTTCATCTTGTCTGCGGGGTCGGACGCCCACAGGTACTCCGCCCCAAGGTAGACCGAGCCCGCCTTCCGATAGCCGATCTGCCCGATTGCGCGCTCGCGATCGCGCGGCCCTGCGCTTACGTCGTCGTACGCACCGGTCGAAAAAAATCCAGACACGAAAAGGTTCTTGACCGCCTCAGGGCTCTTCGCGAATGGGTACACCGTAGCCCGAAAGTGGAAGTCCTTGTGCTTGCCGCGCTCTGGGCTCTTCCAGCCTTCTCCGTTCACGAACGCCCCGTGCCAACTGCCGTAGCCGTCTGGGATCGTCCCGCCGAAGCTAAGTCCGAGGTCCGTGGAGCTCAAGTAGCCGGAGCGGTCCGAAAACACCGTGCCCTGCACGCGATAGCCCCAGAGGTCTTCCTGGAACGGTACCCAGGGCTGCGGTGCCTGCCCAACGCGCACGAAGCCCGTGCGATAGAGCGCATCCGTGACCTCGAAGAAGAAATACTTCGTCTGAACGTCCATCGAAGTCGAGACCTTCTCGAGGTTGCCGTCGGACAGACGATAATCAGCATCACGGATCTCGCCGCCCTCGAGCGTGTATTGCACCGTGCTCTTCTCCGAGACTTTGGACCTGAACGTCAAGTACACCCGGTCCACGGAGAACTCGTTGAAGTCGTCCTTGGAAGAGTCCAGCTCGTAGCTGTACCGAAGGAACGCGCGTCCTGAGATCGAGATCCGGTTGACCCAGTCCGGGACAGAACGATCCGTGCTGCCACGATCTTGCGCCGCCGCTGCGGTGCAAATGCTCAAGGCGAGCAGCGCGAGCGAAACGCCCGTGCTCGCCTGTCTCTTACTTCGCATGACCTTTGCTCCTGTAATGGGGGGTTCACCGGCAGTCAGGTCTTCGTGGGTCCTGCCCGAGCACCCTAGTATGTGAAAAATATAATTATCTAGTCATGCCAAAGATTCCTGCTTATCCTACGATTTCTTCGTCGAGGCTCGGTGGCACCGACAATGACGCATCTCCGGCCTTCGCGGAACCGAAGATCGGCTTTCGCGTCCAATTACAATGGATACAGCATTACCGCAATCTCCGGGAGGTGCGAAGTGAGACGAGGCATCGCAGGGGTCGGCTTACTGCTCATCGGTCTCATGGTGGCTCATGGTCAGGCGTTCGAGCCGGTCGGTCCCAACACGATCATTCAGGACAACCGCTGGGGCCCGTATACCGTGGACATAGTGCCCGGCCCGTTTGATTTGGAAGAGGCGAATCGGCGGGCGATTGCTGCCGGCTGGCTGTCCGACCCCTACCTGCGGAACATCGTGCCCAGGATGTCCGAGACTCTGGATGTCGAAGTCGCAGCGGATGGCAAGCTGTCCATCGTGTGGGACGGGCGCAGCGAGTTCCTCAGTGGGGCCTACGTTGTGCTTCTGGACAAGAGCAAGAAGGAAGTGCTTCGGCACCGTTTCGAGAAGCTGCCGATTTCGTTCAGCAAGGAGCCGCCGAAGGAAGCAGCATACTACCGGCTCGTCCTCACCTACGTGAACGGCGCGGTCAGTACCTTTAGCGGACCCATCCTGGTCCCCGCGAAGTCGGGCACCGAGGAGAAGGCGACCTCGAAACCGCCCGCGGTAAAGGACAATACCGGTTTGCTCGGGCCGTAAGCGTCCTAGTGACTCAGCGTTCCAGGGCCTCTTGCGCGCTCTGGGCTCGACCCATCCATAGTTCCTGAGCGAGTGTCAGGTCCACTCCGGGCCGCAGCGTTTGGCGGGCGAGGACCAGCATGCCGTGCAGGCGCCCGTTTCGCCCTCGTGACACCACGACTCTACCGTCCGAGGCGTCGTGCTTGGGCCAGTGGACGGCAATCCCATAGTGAGTACGGCCCAGCTTCAATGTCATTGCGCAGCCGGTCTCCGACTCGGCGTAGTCGGCCGGCTCAGCACCATCCGGCAGGCAGATGCTCGGGCCTTGTAATCCGGTCAGCCGGTGTGCCTCTTTGGCTTCGTATCGGCAAAACAGCGCCAGTCGCGAGCGCTCCGGCCTGGGAGTGGCTGAAATGACCCATGCCGCCCACTGGTCGTGATTGCTCATCGTGAGCGACGTGCCTTCGACCCGTGAGCGCTTGCCGTAGAGCGCGCGCGGCGGTTCCCCTGGCTCGCCCACCGCCGTCGCCAGGGACCTGACCCATCCCGCGAAGTGCAACGGATCACCCAGCTCGAACTGCCCGGCTCCAAACCCCAGTTCGGACCGAGGAAGAACCACGCGGAAGCTGGCCGTAGCCACCGAAATGATCGAGCGCCGAGTCCATACGCCTCGATGTCGAGGCTCTGACCGGATCGGCGGATTGCTAGCAACCACGTCGG
Organism: Fimbriimonadia bacterium; assembly: GCA_039961735.1. Taxonomy (NCBI): domain Bacteria; kingdom Bacillati; phylum Armatimonadota; class Fimbriimonadia; species Fimbriimonadia bacterium. Next base: position 31,978 of record JABRVX010000036.1, on the reverse strand, counting down.
TACCGCACTCGACCGCGATGCCTCCCCCACGGACGCGAACAACCGCGCCGAATAGCCCCGGCTCGTATGGTGCGATTCCCCACTCCGCGACCGCACTCTCTCCAGGAAGCAGGTTTGGCAGCGTTTTCTCTGGTTCCACGCCGGGGGCAAGTAGCTCGCGGCCTGCGCGCAACTCGGCGACCGGATGCTCCAGGGCCTCGCTCCCCGTGTTGGTCACCACGCACCGGAGCCCCGCCACCCGTCCGACCTGTACCACCGGCTGTGGGGTATCGAACTCGGAGACCGCCAGTCTCGGCCCGACCGCTTCAAAGCTGATCGAGCGGAGGGCTAACGAGCCAGCCAGCGTGCCGACGCCGACGATGGCGTATCTGGCCCATCGAGGAGCGTCCACTTCCTGCACGCAATGCAAAGAGACTAATGGTATGGCCGATCCTGCGGTATCAGAGGCTCGTTCACCGATCCAGGCTACCCGCAAGGCTGCGCTTCCTTCCAGGCGCTCGGCATGAGCACCGAGCCGGTAGGTCGCACCGGGTACCACCTCGATGGGGCTGGACGTGATGACCGCAGGCTCCGCTTCGTCACTCAACAGCACGAGAAGCCGGGCGCCTCCCGAACGCACCAGTGTGGCACCCTTACCCATCGTCTCCCAGCCGTTCAGGGCCTCGCGAAAGTCATGGTTGGGCAGAAGCTGCCGTCGTCGCTCCACAGATCACATCTTACAGCATTCGGGTGTCCTTCCCGGGCCCGTGCCGCCGCGGTTCAGCGACGGCGAGTACAATGGGTGCAGAAGGAGAACCGATCCGCGTGAAAGCCATTGCCAAAACGCAGCCCGCCCCCGGCTGCGACCTTATTGATGTCCCCGAGCCCTCCGTCACCCCTGGCACAGTCAAGGTCCGAGTTCAGAGAACGAGCATCTGCGGGACCGACTATCACATCTGGAAGTGGGACCCCTGGGCCGCCGGTCGCATCCGCCCTCCACGCGTAATCGGCCACGAGTGGTGTGGCATCGTCGAGGAGGTCGGCGAGGGTGTGGAGCGCGTTCGCGTAGGCGACTTCGTTGCGGGAGAGTCGCACATCGTGTGTGGTGAGTGCGTGCAGTGTCGGGCGGGGCAAGGGCACGTGTGCGCTAACACGCGCATCATCGGGGTGGACATCGATGGGTGCTTCGCGCCCTGGCTGGTAGTGCCGGAGGCCAACGCGCGGGTTACCGATACCACCGTGCCACCCGAGGTGGCTACCGTGCAGGACCCTCTCGGCAACGCGGTGCATACCACTCTGGCTGGACCGATCGAAGGACGCAGCGTGCTCGTTCTCGGCATGGGACCCATCGGCCTCTTCTCCGTGGCGATTGCTAAAGCCTGTGGCAGCGGTAAGGTCATCGTCACGGAAGTTAGTGACTATCGGCTAGCGATGGCAGAAGCAGTGGGTGCTGACCTGCTCCTGAACCCAACAAGAGATGACGTAGTGAAGCAGGTGTACGATGCCACGGGCGGCGTCGGCGTGGACGTCGCACTGGAGATGTCGGGGCACCCGCAGGCATTCGAGCAGGCGGTGGAGTGTACGCGTGCGGGCGGCCGCATCAGCATGCTCGGCATCTTCCCCATGAACCTGACAGTGGACATGGACAAGGTGATCTTCAAGGGGTTGGAACTGCAAGGTATCGTGGGGCGCAGGCTGTGGGAGACTTGGGACCAAATGGGCGAGCTTCTATCATCGGGCAGGCTCGATATCCGCTCGGTGATCACTCACCACCTGCACTACACCGAGTTCGACAAAGCGATGGAGCTCATCACGAAGGGCGAGTGCGGCAAGGTCGTCTTCACCGTTGACTAACCACTATACCGGGGCGTCCCACTCGAGATGGTGGGCGGTACAGACGTGGCGGCCGGCGGGAGTTCACCCCCCGCCGGCCGATCTTAGATGGCTTGCAGCACCGAGGGCACTGTTTCCAGCGAACATTACGCCGACATGTACTGCACCCCGGCCACCAACTCCAGCACTGCTACGCCGACGACTTCATCTCCAGCGAGACGTCGCCGCTAATGGCGCTGGCGTCCAGTGAGCCGTCGCCGTCGCCCAGCGTGCCGGTCAGGCGTTTCTCGGACCGAATCTCGTCCCGCAGCGACACGCCGCTGGATACCTCGCCGCTGATAGAAGACAGAATCACCCGGCAGGACGACCCATCGGGCGCAGCGATGTGAATGTCCCCGTTCACGGCCCGCAGGTTGCACGCGCCGTCGAACGGTTCTGCGAACACCACGTCCACGTCGCCGCTGATCGCCTCCGCCGAGATTGCATCGCCCGTCACCTTGTTCAGCGAAAGGTCGCCGCTGGCCGTGCGCACATTGATGTTGGCGTGCACTTCGTTCAGGCTGATATCGCCCGAGCGCGTCTCCACCGTCATCTGCGTGCCATCGAACTCTTTGACGGACACATCGCCCGAGGTGGCGACCACAGTCAGCCTATCAGCTGCGCCACTGATGGAGCAATTTCCACTGTGTGTGGTGAGCTTCACGGCGGCACGCGTGTTGCGGATTTCGACATCGCCCGAGGCAGTCTTCACGTCTAGCTTGACGCCCGCGGGCACATACACCTCGAGATCGGTGTGCACGGTGCCGGAACCCTGTCCGGGGATTTTCAGCACGGCTTCGTCGCCGGTCTGCTCCAACAGCAGTGTCCAAGCATCGGCCCGCCTGCGCGTTTCCTCTTCGTCTTTGCCGCGGATCTCGGCGCGCGCAACCACCTTCGGATCGGAGGAGCCTCCGATCACCTTCACGTCGCCGTTTGGCAGATCGAAGCGCAGGGTGGCGCCGGGCTCTATGTCCAGTTCCAGTTCCTGCTTCTTCTCCTCGGTGTGGCGGCCGAAGAGGTTCTTCCAGTCGCCGCGGCCCACTTGCTCCAGGTCCGTCTTGATGCGGTCCCAACCGGTACGCGTGGCGCTGCGGATCTTCTCAGCGATTTCGGGCCAGTTGACCCTCTCCATCGCGTCACGGGTCACGCGATCCACGGCTTTGAACAGTTCGTCGAACGTGTCGCGGCGAGCCCCTTCCTCTCGCTCTTCTCCTTCGGCGCGCTCGGTTCGTGAGCCGGCGGTGATGGCCTCAATGAGGTCGCTCGCCTCTTCGGGGGTCAGCTTGCCATCTTGGACCATCTGCGTGATACGCTGTATCTCTTCACGCATCGTTCTCTCTCCCTATTTCAGGTTGCGCAGCGCGGCCGCTGCTTCGTCCGGGGCGATCTCGCCCTTTTCCAACTTGTCGAGGATCTCCAGCCGAGCTTTGGCCTTCTCGGCGGGGCGCACATCGGATTCCTGTGCAGACGCGGGCGTCAGACCCAACGCCTCGAGTAGGGCGTCCAGACGCGAGCGCACGGTGGGATAGGAAATCCCGAGTTCTCGCTCGACGCTGTTCAGCACGCCTCGGCAGCGAAGGAACACCTCCAAAAAGTTGGCCTGGTCCTTGTCCAGTCGCTCGAATCGAGACGGCGCGAACTCGCCTCGCAGCACGGAGTGGCAGACGTCACATGTCAGTTCCGAAATATGAAAGGCCCCGTCGCACACCGGGCACTTGCTGGGTTGCTTGTGCATCTCTCAACCCTCCTCTGCACAATCATAGATCGATACATGCGAAAAGTCAATCTGGTTGCAGTCTATTCCTGAAGATTTGTGGACTTTGGGTTGAGATTATGCATTCCCTCCCCTCCTTCGCAAGGGCGAGGGTTCGTTCCGGGCGGCCGAGAAGGACCGGTGGGTGGGCAGCAGGTCCCGGGACGCGTGCTACCGGAAGCAGGGCCAAGCACGTTTCGATTGGTATACTTCCTGCCTTCTCAGAGGCTAGCGAATGAACATCTTCCGCATGGCGGCCGAAGACATCCGAACCGTATTCCGCAAGGACCCGGCGGCGCGGAACCTCCTCGAGGTGCTCACATATCCTGGTCTTTGGGCCATCTGGCACTACCGAACGGCCCACGCGCTATGGCGCCTCGGTCTGAAGACACTGGCAAGAATGTACTCCAACATATCCCGCAGCCTTACCGGCGTGGAGATCCATCCCGCGGCCAAGATCGGGCGACGGGTGTTCATCGATCACGGCATGGGAATCGTCATCGGCGAGACGGCCGAAGTGGGCGACGACTGCCTCATCTACCACAGCGTCACCCTGGGCGGGACCTCGCTGGAGAAAACCAAGCGCCACCCCACCATTGGGAACAGCGTCCTGATCGGCATGGGCGCGAAGATCATAGGACCCGTTACGATTGGCGACCATTGTAGAATCGGTGCGAACGCTGTCGTGAACAAGGACGTGCCGCCGAACTGCACCGTGGTCGGAGTACCGGGACGCGTCATAATCCGCGACGGCGGAAAGGTTCCGCAGGAGGAGCCGGTGATGGACAACGTCCTGAACCGCTTGGACCCCGAGGACGAGACCATTCTCGAACTCGCGGAGCGGATCAGGCAACTCGAGCAGAGACTCGAGGACGTTGCCGAAACGAACGGCCGCCGTCCGAGGTTATGGCGCAAATAAAGATCTACAACTCGCTGACCCGCACCAAGACCGAGTTCGTCCCGCGTGATCCAGGCAAGGTCACCATCTATGCCTGCGGCCTCACGCCACAGGCTCCCGCGCATCTGGGACACATGCGTGGCGCGGTCTTCTTCGATGCCGTTCGCCGCTGGTTCATCCACCGAGGGTATGAGGTTGAGTTCGTCCAGAACTTCACCGATGTGGACGACAAAATCATCAACCGTGCGGCGGAAGAAGGTATATCAGCCGCGGACGTCGCACGCAAGTACGGCGAGAAGTACCTCCACGACCTCGAACAGCTCGGCGTCATCCCGGCGAAGTGGGTGTATGTCACCGAGAACATGGATTCCATCATCGAGATGGTTCAGCGCCTTATCGAGAAGGGATACGCATACGAGCTCGACGGTGACGTGTATTACTCGGTGGAGAAGTTCGAGCAGTACGGAAAGCTGTCGGGGCGCAAGACGGACGACATGATCGCAGGCGCGCGCCTGGCCGTGGACGAGCGCAAACGTGACCCGAAGGACTTCGCTCTGTGGAAGGCAGCCAAGCCGGGTGAACCCAGTTGGGACAGCCCGTGGGGCCCCGGCCGACCGGGATGGCACATCGAGTGCTCCGCCCTAAGCATCAAGTATCTCGGCCCGGGCTTCGACATCCATGCGGGCGGCGCGGACCTGAAGTTCCCGCACCACGAGAACGAGATCGCGCAGTCGGAAGCCTATCTGGACGGTCGTCCCTTCGCACGCTACTGGATGCACTGGGGGCGGGTAACCCTCGGCGGCGAAAAGATGTCCAAGTCCACCGGCAACGTGACCGCGCTCCGCGACGTGGTGGACCGGTATTCGCCCGGCGCCATCCGCTTGTTCCTGCTCGGCACCTCGTACACCTCGGAACTCGAGTTTGGCTACGACCGCGTGGACCAGGCCGAGGCGGGCGTCCGCCGCATCCAGAACGCGGTTCGCAACGCAGTTAGGTGGCTCGGAGACAGCAAGCCGGAGCCGTCAGATGCCGCGAACTCCTATATCGATCGCTTCTCGGCCGCTATGGACGACGATTTCAACACGGCACAGGCGCTGGCACCGCTGTTCGAGGCAGTCAGCGCGCTAAACCAACTGCTCTCCGAAGCACCGAGCCCATCGGAGGACCCGGACGCGGCTAGATCAGTCGTGTCGCTGCTCGAGGCGATACGCTTCATGACCGGCATCCTCGGGTTGCCTCTCGACTCGGGTGCCAACGCGCACTCGGACGAGCTGATCAGTGGTCTGATTGAGAAAGCGATTGCATGGAGAGCAAGGCTACGACAGCAGAAGCAATACGAACTCGCCGATATGGTTCGTGAGGACCTGAAGCAACTGGGCATCGTTCTGGAGGACTCGGCTACTGGAACGACCTGGAAGCTGGAGTCGTAGGCGAAGCTAGGTAGAGTGGAACAGTCGTGAAGCGATATCTGCTGTGGGGTCTGTTGTGCGTGGCCTGTGGCGCCGTGGGCGGTGCTGCTGGGCTGGCCCTGGTGGCTCCGCGCTTCCCCAGCAGCACCGTCATAGCGGACGTTCCGGTGGGTGGCCTGACCCGCGACCAAGCCGAGACCGAACTCCTTCGCCACTGGGAGTCCAGGCTTCGTGAGAGCATACGAGTGTCGGTGCCGGACGTCACAACGCCGACTATCTCCGTTTCTCCATACGAGGTTGGCCTTCGAGTCGACGCAAGAGCCTCCCTGGACGCAGCGACCCGGCGAGTGAAGATGTTCCGGGTACCGGCCAACCGGCCTGGCAAGACCATCTCTGCCGAGGAGTGTTTGCGCTGGGTGGTCGAGGACCAGCCGTTTGCCGATTTCGTCAAGAAAATGTCGCGCTATGACCGCCCGCGCGGCAAACCGCGCATCCTGTACGTGGATGGCGCCATTTCGGTCGTGCACGGCGACCCGGGCCGCGCATTCGACCCAGAGGAAGCGCTAAGGCGGCTCGAACAGGCTGTCTACACGCGTGCGCGTATCGTCGAGGCACCGTTCGCGCCGCCCGAACCGAATGAACGGGACAAGGCGCTTGCTTCCATCCGCTACGAACTGGCAAGCAAGACCACGAGCTTTCGCGCAGGACAGACCTCCCGGAGCCACAACATCAAGCTGGCGGCAGAGGAGATCAACGGCGTGGTGCTTCTGCCGGGAGAAGTTTTCTCGTACAACACCGTCGTTGGCAAGCGCTCTGCCTCACGAGGCTTCCGGATTGCCCCCATCTTTGCCAACGGGCGCCATGTGCCGGGGATCGGCGGGGGCGTATGTCAGGTGTCTTCAACCGCCTACAATGCGGCGCTGCTTGCCGGCCTGAAGATTCGAGAGCGCCACAACCACCAGATGGTCGTCGGCTATGTCCCCGTCGGACTCGATGCGACCGTCGACTTCGGGAACAAAGACCTGAAGTTCGAGAACGATACCGGCGGGCCCATCGCACTCGTAACCGAGTACAAGCCAGGACGGCTCACGGTGCGCGTGCTGGGCTCGAAGCCACCGAGCGGACTTACCTACAAGCTGGTGGTGACCGACAAGATATCCTCTGGCTACACGACCAAGACGATCCCCGATCCGTCGCTCGCTCCAGGCCAGCAGAAGGTCGTAGAGAAGGGCGGCGCAGGATTCCGCTGCGCGGCATGGCGCTACGTCTACGATGGGGACAAGCTGGTGCGAAAGGACTTTCTCGGGCGCAGCCGGTACAACCCCTCGACTCGGATCGTGCACGTCGGCCCCCGCCAAGCGGCTCCCACGACGCCGGTGCAGGTTGAACCGGAGAAGGTCACCCCCGAGCCCGTCGTGTCCCAGGCAGCGGAGCCCAGCAACTAGCCGGGACCTCCCGCAACTACAGACCCACAACGTGATGCGTCCGCTCGAAGACCTCATTGGGATCCACGATGCGGACGCATTTCTCCACTCCGAGAGTGTCGCATCCTCTGCCATGCAGTTCACCGAGTGGGCCCGTTACCACCGACCGACTGAGAAAGTGATGCAGGGCTCGCACGGGACTACGCGGCAAAAGAAGAGACGATGGCATTATAACACGGCATCGGCCCGGAGAGCCCTGGTTTGACTTCGGTGTCTTCGCCCGTGCTACACTCTTCGCCCCGGCGGCGTTTCGGGTGCCCCACTTGCGCAGGGCGGTGCGAAGGCATCGTGCCGCGACACCCCAGGGAAGTCAGGAGGATCCGTTGGGAACCGCATATACCCCGGGCCTGACCGTCAGCGGTCAGGCCGTAATCCGCAAGACCCGTCTTCTTCCCATCAAGGGCCAGGTGCTGGTTAAGGTCGGCGACCAAGTCCAGCCCGACCAGATCGTGGCCCGTGCAGAGTTGCCCGGCATCATCCAGACGGTGAAGTTGGCCGAACTGCTCGGCGTCGAGTCCAAGGAGGTCCACAACTACCTTCTGGTCAAGGAAGGGGACAAAGTTACCAAGGGGCAGCTTCTCGCGGAGACGAAGGGCTTCTTCGGTCTGTTCAAAGCCAGTGTAACCGCTCCGTGTGACGGTACATTCGAGTCGCTGTTCAAGGCATCCGGTCATATGGCGCTCCGCGAGCCGCCCATTCCCATCGAGAAGACGGCCTACATCATGGGCCGTGTCGTGGAGGTGATGGAGGGCGAAGGCGCTGTTATCGAGACTGAAGGAGCATTCGTACAGGGAATTTTCGGAGTCGGGGGCGAAAGGCACGGATTGCTAGCGGTGCCAGTCGAGGGACCGGATACGATCCTCGAGCCACGTCACATCTCCGAGGAACACAGAGGAAAGGTGCTGGTGGGCGGCGCAGGCGTGCTTGCCGATGGCATCAAGCGGGCGGTCGAGGTCGGCGCGTTGGGCATCGTGTGCGGGGGCGTTAAGGACTCCGACCTGATCGAGTACCTCGGCTTCGACATCGGTGTCGCCATCACGGGTCAAGAGAAAATCCCCCTGACGCTCATCATCACTGAAGGCTTCGGAATGCTGCGTATGGCCGATCGCACCTTCCGGTTGCTGAAGTCGCTCGAAGGCCGCGATGCGGCAATCAATGGGGCTACGCAGATTCGCGCCGGCGTCATCCGACCGGAGATTATCGTGCCGTTGTCCGAGCCGCGTGGAGCCGCTGAGGTCGTAGAGGACCAAACCTTGGAAATCGGCAAGCCGATTCGCATCATCCGCGAGCCGTATTTCGGCGCTCTCGCAACGGTCACACAGCTCCCGCCGGAGCTGCGCGAGATCGAGTCCGGAGCCCACGTTCGTGTGCTGTACGCCAAGCTGAATCAAAACGGCGAGGAAGTGGTTGTCCCACGCGCCAACGTGGAAATCATCGCGGAGTAGCGCTCGCCAGGCAAGAGGAAACCAGATGCGCAAAGAAGTGCAGCAGATGCCCGACGGCCGGATCATCATCTACTACTGGCAGGAAGACGAGGAAGAGAATAGCGGTGAGAGCGACTCGTGAAAAATGGCTGGAGCGCCAGCGCCGCTGTTGGGACTTCGCCGCTTCCGGCTGCCTCGAACTCGCCGATTGGCTAGAACACCATTACAAGCCCATCACCTCTACCATGCTGCGTCTGGCTCCGCCACCCCAGGGCGGCCGCATTCTCGATGTCGCTTGTGGCACGGGCGGCCTGACCAGAGTACTCGCAGCACACGCAGCCTACGTCGTCGGCACGGACCTAGCGCCGGAAATGGTTGCCGCAGCAGAGCGAGCCTGTGAGGACCTACACAACGTCGCGTTCGAGGCCATCGGTGCGGAGGACCCCGTGGACACGCCCCGACCTTTCAACGCGGTCTACTCCAGGCTGGGCATCATGTTCTGCGCCGATGTCGGGCTGGCCTTGCAGCGAATCGCAGAAGTCGTGCAGCCCGAGGGGACGCTATGCATCGCAGTCTGGGGACCCGCTAGCCAGAACCAGTGGTCCGAGGTCCCTTCGCGAATCCTCATCGAGCATCAGGGTCTCAACCCACCCGGGCCAGACGACCCCAGCGCCTTCCACATGGCCGACCCGGACGCCGTTCGGGCTGCGCTCAGGGAGGCAGGTTGGCGCACCTATGCACAAGAGCCGGTGCTCGTCCCGGGTTGGGAAGACGGCGGTCCCGAACAGACCTGGGAGCGCCTTCGCGCCACGGCCGGACCCATCGGGGCGCTCTTCGAGCGCACACCGGAGGACGAGAGGCCTGCACTCCGGCAGCGGATTCTCAGTGCACTGGCCGAGGTTCCGTCGGGAGGCCTAACCGGACTCGCATGGGTTCATGCCGCACGGCGGTCCTAGCCCCTCAGTCTGCGGGTGACAACCTGACGAGCTGAAGGTTCATCACCGCGTTCCCCGGCTTGCTCAGCGGGCGGACCTCCAGCGTCATCGTGCCCGGCGTCCGGAGATCGATTGCGCCCAGCGTGACCGTCCGAAACGCCGCCCAACCGCCGGTGCCGCCCACTCGACCGCGCACCGTCGCTTCGCCCACGCGCACCTCGTACTCGGAACCTGCCGAGCCGTCTTCGCACGCATACACTACCTCCACCGTATAGCGGCCCGGACGCCGAAGCTCGAACAGCCACTGCACCCTATCCTTCTGCGATGTCCAGAAGCCGATGTTGTCCTTGCCATCGCCTTTCTCGTATCGTGCGCTTTCACCGAGGATCTCTGCTTCCGCAGCTCGCAGAGTCACTACTCCGCTCGGCCTCTGCAGGATCGGCACGGCTTCTACGACCACCCGCCCTGCCAGTTCCAACACGATCACGCTGTTCACCGGGTCCGGCGCGGCGGACGGCAGGAGGAGATCAACCCCGCTAGTGTGGGCCGTCACTGGTATGGGCACGCCGTTCGCGAGCAACCTCGCCCGGGCCACCGGTGTCTTCAACCCGGGAACCGTCAGGCGGCCGCTGGACGGCCAGTCGAAAACGTGCAGATACAGTTTCCCGGGCTTCGTGGTGCAGCGGCCCCAAGGCAGCGAGCGGAAGGGGCTAGGGCCAGTGCCGTATATGGCCTCGCCGTTCCGCCGCAACCACGCGCCCATGGCACGCAGCCTCTCCACGCTCGGCTCGGGGATTAGGCCTTCGGCAGTGGGGCCCACGTTCAGCAGGAAGTTCCCACCCTTGGAAGCAGTGTCCGCCAACATGCGGATGAGCGTCTCGGTGGACTTCCAGTTGTGATCGTGCAGCTTGAAGCCCCAGGTGTCGTTCATCGTCATGCACGACTCCCAGTCGAAGGGAAGGCCCGTGCCGGGGATGTATTGCTCCGGCGTGTCGAAATCCCCCACGCCACCGGCACCCGGCATCATCCGGCTCTTTCCGATGCGGTTGTTGATGATCAGGTCCGGCTGCAGGCGGCGAAGCTCGGCGTAGAGCTCGGCGCCCTGCTCCGGCGTCCACTCGGCAACCCACTCGCCATCGAACCACAGCACGCCGAGCGGTCCGTAGTTCTCGATAAGCTCGCGAAGCTGAGCTTTCATAACGGCCACATACTCCTGCCACCGATCCTTGTTGGCATCCGGGTGGTGCCAGTCCATGATGGAGTGGTAGAAACAGAGGCGAACTCCGTGTCTTCGACACGCCTCGGCCAGCGGCTTCAGCAGATCGCGGCCGTAGGGCGTGGACATCACGTCGTACTCGGTGTGCTTGCTGTCCCAAAGACAGAAGCCGTCGTGGTGCTTGGAGGTGATGACGATGTACTTCATGCCTGCTTCTTTGGCCAGCCGAACCCATGTGTCGGGGTCGTACTTGACCGGGTTGAACTGGGTCAGCAAGGGCTCGTACTCCTCGCGCGGGATGCGCTTCGTGTACATGATCCACTCACCCGCGCCAGGAACCTGTTCACCGTTCCACACGCCGGCAGGCACGGCGTACAGGCCCCAGTGGATGAACATGCCGAAGCGCGCTTCTCGCCACCAAGCCATCCGCTTGTCGAATTGCTCTCGGGTTTCCGAGAGCGGAGCCTGAGCTACTAGCGCCGCAACGAGCGCCATACACGCGAGGTTCATGTCCTGCCTCCTCGACCCAGCGGGTCGTTGTGGATTGTGGCACCACTGGGTCCGGCTTGCGCGGCGCCGAACTCGATAGGTAACCTTCCTCGGTTCGCTTCGGTCGGCGGGGGCTTAGCCGTCTGTTCCAGTCGTCCGCAGTCCGAGGACGATGCGGGGTTCAATGAGAAGGGTCCAGTTCCACCACTTTGCGTGGCTGACGCTCGCGGTTCTCCTTGGCGTCATCGCTTGGGGGGCGTACGTCCGTTCCAGCGGCTCGGGGGCGGGCCTGGGTAACCAGTGGCCCTTCTGGAGCAATGAAGGGATTGACCCGGACAAGGCATTCCACTTCTTCGTGGAGCTGACCCACCGCCTCACCAGCGCGCTTTCCTTCTTCATGGTAATGGCTCTGGCCATGTGGTCACGGCGGCGCTTCGCTCCTCGTCATGCCGGCAGGCGCTATGCGGGGCTTGCGCTCATCGTGATGGTGATCGAAGTGCTGCTCGGCGCGGGCCTGGTCAAGTTCGATCTGGTCGAAGACAACGCCTCGGCTTTCCGTGCTTTTGCGGTCTCGCTGCACCTCGCCAACACCTTCCTGCTCATCGCACTCGTGGCCATGGCGGCTTGGCACGGCGGTGCAGAACGCAAGGTCGTCGTGCGGGGGCAAGGCGCGGTCGGTTGGGGACTGTGGATCGGCATCATCGCAACTCTGCTGCTAGGAGTGAGCGGTGCGCTTACCGCCCTTGCCGACACGCTCTTCCCGCCTGCGACCATGGCTCAGGTGATGGAGCAGAGCGTCCCCGCGACCTCCCACTTCCTCATGCAGGTCCGGGGTGTCCACCCGCTCCTTGCAGTCTCGGTGGGGCTATACCTGATCCTCGTCGCCGGCCTCGTCGCTTACTTGCGACCGGCCGACGAAGTGCGTGCCTGGAGTCGTGCACTGGTAGGGCTGGTGCTGGCGCAGAGCGTCATCGGCCTAGCGAACATCGCGCTGTTCACGCCGCACTGGCTTCAGATGGTGCACCTGGTCGTTGCAGACGCGATGTGGATCGTGCTGCTGCTGTTCTCGGCATCCGCCATGCTGGAGCACGTTCCTCGCACAGAGCACTCCACGGACGTGCCGCCTGCTCCCGAGACCCCTACAGCGAGTAGGGCGACATGGCGTAGCTACCTGCTGCTCACCAAGCCGCGTGTGATCAGCCTGCTGCTGTTCACGACGGTTGCCGCGATGTTCGCGGCGGCGCAGGGCTGGCCCGGGAGCGGCTTGCTCCTCGCTGTGCTCGTCGGTGGCTACATGGCAGCAGGCGCAGCCAACGCGATCAACATGGCCATTGACGTTGACGTGGACGCTCGGATGGGCCGCACGTCCAAACGTCCCACCGTCACGCGCGAGGTCCCGCCGACCAGCGCGCTCATCTTCGGCCTGGTGCTCGCGCTCCTGTCGTTCATCATTCTCACCTGGGCGGCCAACCTCCTAGCTGCGATGCTTGCCCTTGCCGGGCTCGTGTTCTATGTGATCGTGTACACGCTGGTGCTGAAGCGGCGGACGTGGCACAACATCGTCATCGGTGGCGCTGCGGGCTCGTTCCCTCCACTGGTCGGATGGGCTGCGGTCACGGGGAGCCTGAGCCCGCTCGCATGGCTGCTGTTCGCTATCGTATTCGCCTGGACACCGGTGCACTTCTGGGCCCTTTCGCTGCTTATCCGCGATGACTACGCGCGGGCAGGCATCCCGATGGCCCCGGTGGTTCTCGGCGAGCGCCTGACGGTGGTGCAAATCGGGTTGTACGCTTTACTCACTTCTATCATCTCGCTTCTGCCGCTGGTGCAGCGACACACCGGTCTGGTGTATCTCGGGGTGGTCATCGCACTGAACCTCGTGCTGATCTTGCGCTCTGCGCTTCTGCTGCGCACTCCCGACCGCCCCCACGCCCTGTCGCTGTACAAGTACTCGATGCTCTACCTCGCCCTGCTGTTCCTCACTCTGGCAATAGACCGCTCCCTCTGACCGTCCAGTTCCTCGGCGCGATAGTCTCTCCGCGCCATCAGCGCAAGAATTCGGGCCCCAGGAAGCAGGCACATTGCTAGACAAAATCGTCGCTCTCCGCGGTCCAGCATACTTAGGTACCCAGTTTGCGGGTTTTGGCGCGATTTGCGGATATTTCGTTTGCATAAGGATTGGGGCATCGGGTATGGTCCCACGCGGAAGCCCTCGGCGGGGTTTCCTTTTTCTGGGACACGTCGAGGCAGGACCAATGCTGCGACGCGACCGGGGAGCAGACCTCCGGGGCCAGCGCGTCGCGACGCGGGGGAAGGAGAACGGGTACGTTGGGGTGCTCGCTCGGCAACCGAATGCTGTCGGATCGAAGTCGGAATCTGGAAAGGATTGCAGGGGGTACTGCTCGCTTGCACGTGAGCGGGCTGTTCTAGGTTGGAGCGATGGCACAGATCTTTCCGCCCTATGCCAATACTCTCGCGAAGGTGAGCGTGACTTTGCTCGCAATCGCGCCCCTTGGCCTCATCTTCACGCTCTCGGCCATCACCCGCTCGCCCTACCAGACCAACGTAGACGTCGCGCTGGATCAGCCGGCACCCTTCAGCCACAAGCACCACGTGAACCAGCTCGGCATCGACTGCCGGTACTGCCATTCTTCGGTCGAAAAATCGTCCTTCGCGGGCATCCCGCCGACCCACACCTGCATGTCCTGCCACTCGCAAGTGTGGACCAACAGCCCGCTGCTGGCCGTAGTGCGCGACAGCTTCAAAGACGACGTGCCCATCGAGTGGAACCGCGTGAACAAGCTGCCCGAGTTCGTCTACTTCAACCACGCTATACACGTTGACCGAGGCATTCACTGCAACGAGTGCCACGGGCCGGTTCAGGCCATGGACCTCACCTACAAGGCGAAGGCCTTTACCATGGTGTGGTGCCTCGACTGTCACCGGAACGTCGAGAAGCACCTGTACAAGGACGAATCGCATCCGGAGCGGACCCCTTCTGAGCAGATCTTCCAGCTCTATCTCAAGCCGCAGCGGGGAGAGCCCTTGTCGCAGCGTGAGCAGGCCATCCTGCGCGGCATTACCTATAACCCGACGCCCGCCGAGATCACCGAAGGCAAGAAGTTGATGAAGGAGTACAAGGTGGATAAGGAGCAGTTGACCGACTGCTCGATCTGCCATCGCTAACGACGAGTGCATGGGAAGCGAGAACGGAAACGACAATAGGAATGGGAAGCTGACCCTTGCGGAGATCCGCCTGCGACTCGAGGGCAAGACGGGCCGTGCTTACTGGCGCAGCCTGGACGAGCTAGCGGATACCCCGGAATTCCACGAGTTCCTGCTGGACGAGTTTCCACAGCAGGCACGAAGCTGGGCCGTCGAGATGGACCGACGACAATTCCTGAAATTCGCTGGCGCCTCGCTGGCGCTTGCGGGCCTCGTTTCGGGCTGCCGCTTCCTGCCTCAGGAAAAGATCGTGCCCTTCGTGAAGGCGCCCGAGGACGCAATTCCGGGCAAGCCGATGTACTTCGCGACGGCAATGACCCGTCATGGCTATGCAACCGGGCTGATAGCCACGAGCCACGAGGGCAGACCGACCAAGCTCGAGGGCAACCCCAAGCACCCCGCTAGCCTGGGGGCGGCCGATGCGATCGCGCAGGCGTCCATCCTCGGTCTGTACGATCCAGACCGCTCTACGGACGTGCTCTTCAGGGGCGAGCCCGCGCTTTGGGACGCATTCGTCAGCATGATGCGGGACGTTCGTCGGCAGCATGCGGCGGATGGAGGCGCAGGGCTGCGAGTGCTGACCGAGACGGTCACCTCGCCCTCAATGCTCGCGCTGCTCAATCGCCTGCAGCAGCGCTATCCGCAAATGGTTTGGCACGCCTACGAGCCAGTGAACCGCGACAACGTATGGGAGGGCGCCCGACTGGCCTTCGGCACCGTGGTGGACCCGGTCTATCACCTCGACCGCGCGGACCGAATCCTCTCACTGGATGCCGACTTCCTCTGCTCGATGCCAGGCAGCGTTCGGTATGCCCACGACTTCGCTTTTGGGCGCAAGGTGCGTAAAGGGGTCACCGAGGCGAACCGTTTGTATGTCATCGAGTCCTCGGTGTCCGTGACGGGGGCCAACGCGGATCATCGGGTCGCCGTGAAGCCGAGTGCGGTGGAGCACGCCGCGCGCTCCTTGGCTGCACGGCTCGGGGTGGCTGTCGGTAATGCTTCTTCGCCGGTGCCTGATGCGTGGCTGAACGCCCTGGCCGAGGACCTGCGCGAGCACAGCGGTCGCAGCGTCGTCATCGTGGGTGATGAGCAGCCTGCCGAGGTTCATGCGCTGGCTCATGCCATGAACGCCGTACTGGGTAACGTGGGTCAGACAGTCACCTATGTCCAGGCGCCCCCACGTCCCGTGCACGGCTCGCAGAGAGCGTCGCTGCGTGCACTCGGTGCCGACCTACACGCAGGCAAGGTGCAGACATTGTTGATCCTCGGGGGAAACCCGGCGTACTACGCGCCGACCGACCTCGACTTCGCTGCTGCGTACGCGAAGGCTGGCCTGAAGATCCACGTGGGCTCGCATGTGGACGAAACAGCGGTGCTGTCGGATTGGCATGTACCAGAGTCGCACTTCCTAGAGCGCTGGGAAGATGCTCGTGCCTACGATGGAACCGTGTCTATCACCCAACCACTCATCGAGCCGCTCTACCGCAGCCGATCCCTCGTGGAAGTGTTTCAGCTTCTAGAGGGTGAGCCACGCCGCGGGTACGACATCCTGACCGACTACTGGCGATCCGCTCACGCGCAACCAGACTTCGACGATTGGTGGGAACGTGTCAAGCATGACGGCTTCATCACTAACAGCGCGCTGCCGCCGGCCCCAGTGACTCTGCGCCCCGACCTCGCTTCGACTCTCGGGGCTCCACGACGGACCGAGGGGATCGAATTGACGTTCCGCCCGGATCCGACGGTGGGGGATGGCCGCGATGCGAACAACGGGTGGCTTCAGGAGCTGCCGAAGCCTCTGACCACCGTCACGTGGGACAACCCGGTGCTGATGTCGCCGGCCCTCGCCGAGCGCTTGGGCGTGGAGACGCAGGACGTGATAGCGATCCGTTTGGCGGGTCAGGAACTCGAAGGGGCTGCATGGGTTCAGCCCGGGCACCCCGATGACACCTTGACCGCCTACCTCGGTGGTGGCCGAGCCCAGGCAGGCAAGCTCGGCACCGGAGTCGGTTTCGACACATACCGTCTTCGCACCGTATCCGGGCACGACTACGCATCGGGTGCGGAGATCCGCAAGACGGGCAAGAAGCACACACTCGCTGCCACCCAGAACCATCACACTCTGCATGGCAGTGTCACCCAGCATGGACGCGATCTACTGCGCGTTGGCACTCTGGAGGAGTTCGTTCGCGATCCTTCACTGGGTCACGGCGGTCATGACGGGCATGCAGAGGACCTAACGCTTTACGATCCCCCTAAATCCTTCCGCGATTACGAAGGCCATCGTTGGGGCATGTCCATAGACCTCTCCGCCTGCATCGGCTGCAACGCCTGTGTGGTTGCGTGTCAGGCAGAGAACAACATCCCCGTCGTGGGAAAGGACCAGGTCCGCCGTGGCCGAGAGATGCACTGGATCCGCATAGACCGTTACTTCGAGCGAGGGCTGGACGACCCCGACGTGCACTTCCAGCCTGTGCCGTGTATGCATTGCGAGAAGGCGCCGTGCGAGCCCGTATGCCCCGTCGCTGCAACCACTCACAGCCACGAAGGGTTGAACCAGATGGTGTACAACCGCTGCATCGGCACACGCTACTGCTCCAACAACTGCCCCTACAAGGTACGACGTTTCAACTTCTACAAGTATTCGGCGGGCCAGCCGAACATGGCCCCCGGAAACTATGATCACCCCACCCTGAAATTGCTCGCAAACCCGGATGTCACCATCCGTGGGCGAGGCGTGATGGAGAAGTGCACCTACTGCGTCCAGCGAATCAACGCCGCCCGGATCAAGGCGAAGCAGGAGCGCAGGCCCATCGCGGATGGGGAAGTGGTGCCTGCGTGCGTACAGACGTGCCCCACCGGTGCCATAGTGTTCGGAGACGTAGCCGACGCCGGTAGCAGAGTTTCCAAGCTGAAGTCGGAGCCGCACGACTACGGCTTGTTGACGGAGCTCAACACTCGACCGCGCACCACCTACCTGGCAAGAATCAAGAACCTCAATCCGCAGCTTAGTGAGGAACAGGCGTGAGCGACGCAGTGGACACTCGGGTCCTGACCGGAAGGAACAGCTACAGCTCGCTGGGCGACCAGATCGGCTCCATCGTGCTGGACCAGCGCTCGCATAAGCTGCCCTGGTATGGCGGTTTCGCGCTCGGTTTCCTGCTGCTCAACGTGATGCTGCTCTCGCTCGCGTGGCTGCTATATATGGGCATCGGTGTGTGGGGTGTGAACGTTCCCGTCGGTTGGGGGTTCGCAATTATCAACTTCGTGTGGTGGATCGGTATCGGCCACGCGGGTACGCTCATCTCGGCTATTCTGTTGCTGACACGGCAGAATTGGCGTAACTCGATCAACCGCTTCGCCGAAGCGATGACCATCTTCGCCGTCATGTGCGCGGGCCTCTTCCCGCTCCTGCACACAGGACGCCCGTGGGCTGCCTATTGGATGTTGCCGTACCCAAACATCCTAGGCGCTTGGCCGCAGTTCCAGAGCCCCCTGATCTGGGACGTGTTTGCCGTCACCACCTATATCACCGTTTCGGCGCTGTTCTGGTTCGTCGGCCTCATACCCGACTTCGCCACCCTGCGCGACAAGGCCAAGAACCTGATCCTGAAACGTGTGTTCGGCATGGCGTCGTTCGGGTGGCGTGGCTCGGTAAAGCACTGGTTCCGGTATGAGACGGCCTACCTGATCCTCGCCGGCCTCTCTACCCCGCTGGTTCTCTCGGTGCACAGCGTGGTCAGTTTGGACTTTGCCGTCTCGATCATCCCGGGTTGGCATGCTACCATCTTCCCGCCCTACTTCGTCGCCGGAGCCATCTACGCAGGCTTCGCGATGGTGCTACTGCTCACCATACCTATCCGCAAGTGGTACGGCCTCGAGCACATGATCACGATGCACCACATAGACTGGATGGCGAAGATCATGCTGGCGACGGGGTTGATCGTCTTCTACGGCTACATCGCCGAGGCGTTCTACGGTTGGTACAGCGCCAACGAGTTCGAGTGGCACATGATATGGAACAACCGCATGACCGGTACCTACTCGTTGCTGTATTGGTCCCTCATCTTCTGCAACGGATTGGTACCCCAGCTCCTGTGGTGGCCGAAAGTCCGCCGCAACACGCTGATGCTGTTCACCATCAGTCTGGTGGTCAGCGTAGGGATGTGGCTCGAGCGCTTCATCATCGTGGTTACCAGCCTGCACGAAGACTTCGTGCCCTCCGCTTGGGGCTTCTATAACCCCACCATCTGGGACTGGGGTCTGTTCCTCGGTACGATAGGTCTGTTCACGTTCTTGATGTTCCTGTTCGTCCGATACCTGCCCATGATCAACATCTTCGAGATGAAGGACCTGCTGCACAAGTTGAAGCCCGGTCATGCGGCGCCTGCCGTTGCGCACCATGGCTCTGGGGGTGGAGAGACTCAATGAACGGCCTGCATGGCATCGTGGCGGAGTTCGACAATCCCGAGGACCTGGTGGTAGCGGTTCATAAGGCTCGGGAGAACGGCTACACTCGGCTCGACGCTTACACGCCGTTCCCCATCCATGGTCTGGCCGAGGCCATCGGCTTCAAGGACAATCGTGTGCCTTGGATCATCTTTATCTTCGGCGTGCTCGGGGCCGCTATCGGGTACGGCCTGCAGTACTACATTACGACCATCAACTACCAGCTCAATGTCGGAGGAAGGCCGACTCATAGCTGGCCGCACTATATCCCCGTCACGTTCGAAAGTGCCGTGCTGCTGGCGGCGTTCGCGGCGGTGTTAGGGATGCTTGCGCTGAACGGGCTGCCGCACCCCCACCACCCAATCTTCAACCATAGCCGCTTCGAGCTGGCGACGGACGATCGGTTCTTCCTGTGCATCGAAGCCGATGACCCACAGTTCGACCCGAGTGAAACAATGCAGTTCCTCCGCTCGCTCGACCCGACTGGAGTGGAAGAGGTGCCGGAATGAGGCGACTGTTAATGCGGACAGGTCCCCTTTTTGCGGTGGCATTCATCGCCGGTTGCCACACCGACATGTGGGTGCAGAACAAGGTGCACAAACCCTACCAAAAGAGTGCCTTCTTCGCGGACAAGCAGTCTTCTCGGCCGCGAGTGCCGTACACGGTGCCGCAGGGTGAGCTGCGCACAGACAGGGAGATGTACACCGGCATCATCGGTGGTACCCGCGTTCCGATAGACATCCGGTCGGGTTCACCCGTTCAGACGGGCATCTTCCGCGGAACGTATGTAGACAAGTTCCCCTTTGCAATCACACGGCAGGACCTCCTCAGAGGCCAGGCGCAGTTCGACGCCTTCTGCTCCCCCTGTCACGGGCGCGCGGGGGATGGAAACGGCATGATTGGTGCGCGGGGGTTCAACCTGCAGCGAAAGCCGGCGAACTACCACACGGACCGCTTGCGACAGATGCCAATTGGTCACTTCTATGATGTGATTACGAACGGCTACGGTGTGATGTACGGGTACGCCTCCCGCATCGAAGTGAAAGACCGTTGGCGGATCGTGGCTTACATCCGGGCCTTGCAGCTTGCGCAGGGCGCACCGGTATCTGAACTTTCGGCGGTGGACCGGGAGCGGCTGAATGAAGCAGTCCGAGCAGGAGGGGAGCGGCCGTGAACGTAGAAAGCCGACCCGTTCTCGCCCGCCTGCAGATCGTCGGCGTACTAGCCGCAGTGGTAGGTCTGATAGGGTGCGCGCTGGCCTTCGGACAGGACGTTAAAGTGTTCCAGCAAAGCTACCTGTTCGGGTTCGTCTTCTGGTGCAACGTGTCGCTCGGATGCCTGGGCGTCAGCTTGTTGCACCATGCGATCAAGGCGCGGTGGTCGCTGCCGGTGCTGCGTTTCTTTGAAGCAGGATCGTCGCTGTTGCCCTACATCTTAGTGCTGTTCATCCCCGTGTTGTTGTGGCTGCCAGACCTGTATCCGTGGGCTGTTCCGGACGCGGCCGCGCACGACGCGGTGATACGTTTCAAGGCGCCGTACCTCAACTCGACGCGGTTCGTTCTTTTCGCCATCGGGTACTTCGTCGTGTGGATCGGGCTTGCTTCGATCCTGAATCGGTCCTCGGCGGCACAGGAGAGCAGCGGCAACGCTACGCTTGCGCAGGGCCGCGCCAACCTCGGTGCCGCAGGCCTGGTGCTGTATGTGCTGACGGTGACCTTCGCCACGACCGACTGGGTGATGTCTCTCGACCCGCACTGGTACTCCACCGTGTACGGTGTAATGTTCGTGGTTGCCCAAGGATACGCAGCGCTGGCGCTCGCGACCGTGATGTTAGGCTTGTTCGGTAGGCGAAAACCGGTGTCGGACGAGCTGACCCCGCGTCTGACCCGCGATCTCGGCAACATGCTGCTCACGTTCACCATGCTATGGGCGTACATAGCATTCTCGCAGTATGTTATCATGTACTCGGGCAACCTGCCCGAAGAGATCACCTATTATACAGCGCGCCTGCAGGGCACCTGGTGGGCCGTCGGAACGGGGCTGGTCGTCTTCCAGTTCTTCGTACCGTTCGTCTTGTTGCTGTCCGGGCGAACGAAGCGTACCCCGAGCCTTATCGTTTCGGTCGCCGTGTGGATCCTGCTCATGCGAGTCGTGGACACATTCTGGACCGTCACGCCGTTCTTCTATAGCGACGGTGGCGTGGTACCGGCAGTGGCTTATTGGGGCTCGGCCTCTACGTTGCTCGCAATGGGAGGCCTCTGGCTTTTCCTTTACGCGCATCGGCTGGGTCGGTACCCGCTGGTGGCCCGCCACCAAACCCTGTCGGAGGAGGTGCCGCAGCATGTCTGACCAGCACCCCACACCCGATCCGCTGACTCAACTAGGCTATGAACCGCGAGACGTTTCGACGGGACCGCTGCTCAAGTGGGCAATAGCCCTAGCGGTGTTCATCGTAGCCTCGCTGATGGTCTCGCTGGGCATCTACAGCCTGACGATGCCGCCGCCGGAGAAAATGCGACAGAAGACCGGCCCGATCAACGCTGTGCAGCCGATGCCGGATGCACCGATTCTTCAGGTGAACCCCGCGCTGGATATGCGCAAGTTCCGCATCGAGGAAGACCGCACGCTGCACAGCTACGGATGGGTGGATCAGGCAAGAGGAATTGCGCACATCCCCGTCGAGCGAGCGATGGAACTGATCGCAGAGAAAGGATTGCCCACTCGGCAGTCCACAACTCCCGCCCCCGAGGGAGGCATCCAATGAAGGTGGTATCGAGAATCGCCGCGCTCTGGCTGTTGTGTGTGGCCTGCGCGATCTCCTGGTCGCAAGGCGCAGACGATATCACGCGCGAGGTTGCACTCGATCAAAGGCTAGGAAACGTCGTCCCAGCCGACATCCCGTTCGTGGACGAGAACGGTAACGCGGTGCGAATCGGTGACTACTTCGGTGACAAGCCGATCGTGCTTGCACTCGTCTGGTACAAGTGCCCGGGCATCTGCATCGCTATCGAAGAGGGGATGATCCTCGCTTTCCGCGAGCAGTCGTTCCAGATTGGGAAGGACTACAAGGTGCTTAGCGTCAGCATCGCCTCGGAAGAAGGCCCGGAACTGGCGAAGGCCAAGCAGGAAGATGCCATCGAGCGCTATGGCAAGCCCGAAGGCAAAGAGGGCTGGCACTTCCTCACAGGCACCAAGGAGTCGATTGCCAAGCTCGCATCCACGGTCGGATACCGCTTTATGTACGATGCAAAGACACACCAATATGCGCATCCTGCGGGCCTCATCGTGCTCACGCCTCAGGGTAAGGTATCACATTACTTCTATGGAGTGGAGTTCCGCCCACGCGACTTGCGACTCGCTCTCGTATCGGCTGGGGGTGGCAAAATCGGTACGCCAGTGGACAAAGTGCTGCTCACCTGTTACCACGTGGACTTGACCACAGGGAAGTATAACTTGGCCATCACGCGAATACTCCAAATTACCGGTGGTATCACGGTAGCAGTGTTGTTCGGAAGCATCTTCTATCTTTCCAAAAGATACAGGACTCGTGTTCCATCGAACGGAGGGGAGGAGCCAGCGCCCGACACTGCGTAGAGGCGTTAGGAGTATCA
Source organism: Fimbriimonadia bacterium (assembly GCA_039961735.1). Lineage (NCBI taxonomy): Bacteria > Bacillati > Armatimonadota > Fimbriimonadia > Fimbriimonadia bacterium. The sequence continues at coordinate 9,234 of JABRVX010000036.1, read as the reverse complement.
GATGCCGGATTTCACGTTGCTCCCCGAACAGGCTTCGACCTTCGCAGAGAAGATGGACCCCCTCTTCTATGTGATGGTGCTGCTCAGCCTCTTCTTCATAGTGCTAGTCTTCACCCTCGTCATCTTCTTCGCCGTGCGCTATCGGCGAGGAAGCAAGGCAAGTCGCCGAGGAGCTTCCTCCCATAACGTGAAGCTCGAGATCGTCTGGACGGCGATACCGCTGATTCTCGGACTCGTCGTCTTCTTCTGGTCCGCCAAACTGTTCGGTTACGTGCGCACGGTGCCGGAAGATGCCGTCGAGATATTCGTCATCGGAAAGCAGTGGATGTGGCATATGCAGCATCCCAATGGAGTCCGAGAGAACAACGAGCTGCACGTGCCAGCCGGCCGACCTATCAAGCTGGTCATGATCTCGCAGGACGTTATTCATGACCTTTACGTGCCTGCCTTTCGCATCCATCAGGACGTGCTTCCGGGCAAGTACACCTACGCATGGTTCGAGGCTACCAAGACGGGCAAGTACCGCATCTACTGCGGCCAGTACTGCGGCACACAGCATTCGGAGATGACGGGCTTCGTGTACGTGATGGAGCCGGCGGAGTACCAAGCCTGGCTGGCCAGCGGCGGCGACAAGACCCGAATGACACAGCTCACGATGGACGAGGCCGGCCAGCAGATATACGACCGCCTTCAGTGCGGGTCATGCCATGGATTCGCCCCAGCGAGGGCACCGTCTCTGATAGACCTCTATGGAACCAAAGCAAAGCTTGTGGATGGTCGCACGGTCACCGTGGACGAAACCTATATCAGGGAGTCTATCGTCGCACCGGACTTGAAGATCGTCGAGGGCTACCAAGCCATCATGCCGTCTTACAAAAACCAACTGAGCGAGGACCAGTTGTTACAGCTAATCGCCTTCATCAAGTCCCTTAGGAGCGGCATGCAGGCGCCGATCCCTAAGAAGGAGGCAGACTCGCCTGCGGGTGGTGCTAGATGAGCGTGCAGACCGCCACTCCCGGCGCTACCGAGCAGCCGAGAACGCACTACCTAAACGCCGGGCATACCATCGCTTCGTGGCTGCTCACCACCGATCACAAGCGCATCGCGATCCTATACATGATCTCGATCACGATCGCCTTTTTCATCGGCGGTGCGGCGGCGGCGATGATCCGCATCGAACTGACATCGCCCACCGGGGTGATGCTGGAGCACGAGACCTACAACAAGATGTTCTCGATGCACGGCATCGTAATGATCTTCTTGTTCCTCATCCCGTCCATTCCCGCAGTGTTGGGGAACTTCCTGATACCGATGATGATCGGTGCGAAAGACCTCGCGTTCCCCCGACTGAACCTGCTGAGTTGGTACTTATATATGGCAGGTTCCATCCTCGCTGTGGTGGCGATGATCACCGGCGGTGTAGACACGGGCTGGACTTTCTACGTTCCCTACAGCAGCGTGTATGCGAACAGCAATGTGGTGCTCGTTATCTGCGGTGCGTTCATTGTCGGCTTTTCGTCCATCGCGACGGGCATCAACTTCATCGCTACCATCCACAAGATGCGGGCGCCGGGTCTGACGTGGTTCAGGCTCCCACTGTTCGTGTGGGCGCACTATGCTACCAGCATCATCATCGTGCTCGGAACGCCAGTGGTGGCAATCACTCTTGCACTCGTTGCGGTCGAGCGACTTTTCCACATCGGCGTTTTCGATCCGGCGCAGGGCGGCGATCCTGTGTTGTTCCAGCACCTATTTTGGTTCTATTCCCATCCGGCCGTGTACATCATGATCCTGCCCTCGATGGGCGTGGTCAGCGAGATGATCACCTGCTTCTCGCGTCGAAAGCCGTTCGGCTACAACTTCATCGCGTTCTCCAGCTTGGCCATCGCCGTGTTCGGCTTTCTGGTTTGGGGCCACCACATGTTCGTCAGTGGCCAGTCGGTCTACCTCGGCATCGTCTTCTCCGTGCTCAGTTTCGTGGTGGCCGTGCCTTCTGCAGTCAAGACATTCAACTGGACTGCTACCATGTATAAGGGCCGCATCTGGTTCACGGCGCCGATGCTGTATGCCCTGGGATTCATCGGCCTGTTCACCATTGGCGGACTAACGGGCTTGTTCCTGGCAGCGATGGCGACCGACGTACACCTACACGACACCTACTTCGTGATCGCTCACTTCCACTACATCATGGTAGGCGGAGCGATCATGGGCTACATGGGTGGATTGCACTTCTGGTGGCCGAAGATGACGGGACGCATGTACCCCGAATCTTGGGCGAAGCTGGCGGCTGGCATCACCTTCTTGGGCTATAACCTCACGTTCTTCCCGCAGTTCATCATGGGCCTGCAGGGAATGACACGGCGATACCACTACTACCCCGAGGAGTTCCAGGCGCTCAACGTCTTGTCCTCGGCGGGTGCCAGCATTCTTGCAGTCGGATACATCATTCCGCTGGCCTACTTCCTGTGGTCGTTGTGGTATGGCAAGAAGGCTGGTCCCAACCCGTGGCGCGCCGCCGGGCTCGAGTGGATGACCGATTCGCCTCCCATCACTTACAACTTCGAGAAGACGCCTATCGTAACGTGGGAGGCCTACGAGTACCCTGAAAACGAAGAGGACGATCCCCTGCCGGACCTGGATGACGAGGATCAGCTGCTCGCAGTGGGATCGGGAGAGGCACCGAAGCGATGAGCCTGGAAGCAACCGCGCACGGCACACACGACGAGCACCTCGCCCACCAGTTCGAGGACATGCCACAGCAGAACGATGCGTACCTGGTCGGCATGTGGGCTTTCCTCGTCACGGAGATCATGTTCTTCGGAGCGCTATTCACAGCGTACATGATCTATCGTTTCACCTATCCACACACGTTCCTCGACGCGCACCGCGAGCTGGACGTCCCGCTAGGCGCGATCAACACGTTCGTGCTGCTTACCAGTAGTCTCTTCGTAGCACTCGGTGTTCGTGCGGCGCAGCTCGGCAACAGAAAGGGCGTGCTGCTCTGGCTGTCGCTGACACTCCTATGCGCTTTCGGCTTCCTGGGAATCAAAGCCGTGGAATACAGCCATAAGTTCGAGCATAACTTAGTACCTGGCTCCAACTTTCGGTACGAAGGCAAGTTGCCTACCCAGCCGGATAGGGGTTTGGTAGATACTCCAGGCGTGCAGCGAGGATTGGACGCCGGTGGTCCGATGATCGGCGCAGTGCGGTTAGGCTCCGGCCAGATGCAGGCGCAGAGCGTGCAGATGTTCTTCGGTCTCTACTTCGTGATGACCGGTCTGCATGCGCTGCACGTGATCGTGGGAATCCTGGTCATCGGCTTCGCGGTGCTACTGGTGGCTAGGCGACATAAGTCGGTCCAGTACTTCATGCCGATCGAATTGATCGGCTTGTACTGGCACTTCGTGGACATCGTGTGGATTTTCCTGTTCCCGCTTTTCTATCTGATACCGCAGGGGTAGTCGTATGAGTGAAGAGCAGCATCATGTGGTCCCGGTGAGCACCTACGTCGTCGTCTATGTGCTCCTGGTGATCCTGTTAGGTGCGACGGTCGGGGTGTCGTACTTGCACCTCGGCATCTTCAGCAATCTGGTTGCGCTACTGATCGCGTCGGTAAAAGCGTTGCTCGTTGTTCTGTACTTCATGGGCGTGCGGTACAGTAGCCGGCTCGTGTGGCTCTGGGCCGCCGCAGGATTCCTGTGGCTGATCATCCTCTTCGGCGCAATCCTTGACTACATGACCAGAGGCTGGACCCCCGCGTAGTCCGATACCATCCTCCCTCGGATGAAGGGATCGTGCTAACATTGGTGTCCCGGCCGACCCGTTTTGCTCGCCTCCACGCATCGGAGCGGAAGGATGGACCTCTGGCGACCGTCATGCCGAGCCTGTCGAAGCATGACGCCACATACTCCCACCCTCACGCCGGACGCTACTACCTCCTGCGGCTCACAATCAGATGCTTCGACAGGCTCGGCATGACGGCACCGGGCTGCACGCGGTTGCATGCTTCGACAGGCTCAGCATGACGTTAGCTTCGACAAGCTCAGCATGACGGGCAGGTGCATCACTGTCGATCATAGGTCCATGCGCAAAGGATGTTGGGTGGACGGGATCCGGCCCAACCAAGGTACTTACCATCCCTCCATCCCCCTCGGATGGAGGGATGGGGCAAACAGAGCCCCCTACTTCTCCGTCTCCTTCGGCGCAGGCGGCGGCATGTCGGAGGGTAGGCGGAAGCGGGTCAGGTCCTGAATCGGGAGATCCGGCAGGTCCTCGTCCACGTTCGCGATATACAGCCACCAGTTGTTATAACCATACTGCGTGTAGCCGGGGAACTTCGGCACCCGCTCCAGCAGCCACTTCATGTAGCCGAAGTGGTTGTTCCCCCACTCCTGACTGGACACTAAGCGCGGCTTGCCTCGCAGGTCCGGGTACCGAGTCCAGTTGTCGGCCCAGGACTCCACACGCCGCGGGTTGTTATAGTCGTACCCGCCCTGGCCGTTCGGGGGGACATGGCAGTTGCCGACGTGGGAAGGCGTACCCACATGATCCATCTCGAGCCACGAGAACACGTTCCAGGGGTCCCGCTTGTTGTGCGTGTCCCAGATGCCGTCCGCCATGGCGAGCGCCGCCATGCTCTCGATGCGGTGTGCATAGCTGTGGATCATGTTGTCCGGTCCCACCTCGTAGTTGAACCCCATCACCCACATGGTATGGCCTATCTCTTCCGGAATGTCGTAAGGGCGATAGAACCACGGATTGTCGGTGGGCCCGAACCTCGCGTAGCGGTTGGGAATGTAACCGGCGAACTCGTCCATGTGCATCCCAGAAGCGCCCCAGACCCACAGCTCGGTGATATGCTCCTTCTTGCATCGCTCGAGAAGGCCGTTCTCTACGAAGAACATGCGATAACTGCTCGTGGTAGGCTGCCACTTCTCCGTCTTGCGAGCCTCCAGATAGGTCTCGTCCGTGTAGCGAAATCCATCGGTCTTGATCGGGAACGCATCTACCTCGATGAAGTCCACGATCTGGTAGTTGATGTACCCCCAGCTCGCTTCACGCACGACATTAGCGAGGATGTGCGAGTACTCGACGGGATCGTTGGCATTCAAGTACTCGATAAGGCGCTTACCGCCTGCACTGTGCATGGTAGGGTTGTAGATGAGCACGATCACCTTTGCAAGCTTGCGGCCGGTTGCTGCCTTCTCGTTGTACACGAACTTCGGGCGCGTCCACTTAGCCGCAGCACGGTCTCGAACGGTGTAAGACCCTGTCATCTGCTTACGGCCTTCGGGCTGAACGATGGGGAGAGCCTTCCACGACGGCTCGGCCTGCTTCTGGAAGGGAGAGGCCATCCCGGTAACGGACAGGGCGAATAGAGGGAGCAGGAACTGGATCATCTCAGGGACACTCCTTGTTAGGTGCCGCAATGGTACCGCGCCGGCGGCCGCTGGGCCGCCGGCGCGTGCCTATCCGAGATGAACTATCGCCTGCGCAGTGCGGCAGCCAGCGCGATGCCTCCCACCAGGATCACTCCGAGCGTGTTAGGCTCCGGCACGGGATCAATGTTGATATTCCCGTTCCACAGGTTGCCGCGGAAGACGATTGCCAGGTCCACGGGGGTCACGACACCCTGACCCATTGCCGGGACGCCGTCATGCACGATGAGCAGATTGACGTTCTGGCCCTGCAGGATGAAGTTGGAGAAGTAACCGACGGTGGTAACCGTGTGGCCCAGACCGAAATCCTGGTTCCACGGATTGCCGTACTCGTCAATCCCACCGATTTGCCCCGGGTTGGCTCCGAAGTCGTAAACCGGATAGTTGATGCCGCCGATGTTGGCGAACTGGCCCGTATTCACGATGCCCCAATGTTGGAAACTCGTGAGAAGCGGTCTGCCCGCGTTGATCTCAGCGACGGCGTTGGCGTATCCATTGGCGAGGATGAGGCTGACGCCCCAGCCGTAGCCCACCTTGCCCGCGGGCCGGGGGCCTGGCGGGGCCAGCTGGCCTACGCCGAACTTGGTGTTGTTGGCATCCCAGCGGGCAAAGTTGCGAATGCCATTGACCGCGTCGAAGCCGCTCGCGTTTGGGTCGGAAAGGAACGTGCCGGCGTGTCCGTCGTCGGCAACAGCCCAATCGTTCGTGTCCATGAACCAGCCCAACTCATAGGCCACTGCCTTGCCGGGGATGGCGGGGTTGCCCGCTACCCCTGCGTAGCCTCCTGCATCCCAATACAGGATGATATTGGCGCCGGCGGTGGGGGTGCACCAGTTGGGTGTCGCGACGACCGGCCAGCCACCGGCAGCGGCGGGCGGCATGCACACGTCGGGCACGAGCGGAAGATAAGAGGATTGCGCGCTTGCTGCAAGCGGCAAGCATACGCTAACGATCAACAGCGCCGAGAGCCTCGAGGCGCTCATGCTGTTTGTTCCTCCTTTAGATGGAGCGCGACGCCCCGCGGCACGGGGTGGGCGCATTGCCCCCCAGGTCGGGTTTCTGCCGGAGGAATTGAATAACGGAAACCTGCTTGTGCATGATTCCACAGATTCCGCCGATTCGCAAGGGAATTGATCACTCCCAGGCGATCACGTGGGTCGCCTAGGGAGCCAGCGACGAAGGCGCAGCGAGTTGGTCACGACCGACACGGAGGAGAGTGCCATCGCCGCAGCCGCCGCAAGCGGCGGCAGAAAGTGCCCGGTCAGAGGATACAGCGCGCCCGCAGCCAACGGGATGCACAGCGAGTTGTACAAGAAGGCGAAGAGCAGGTTCTGGCGGATGTTCCGCAGCGTGGCGCGGGACAGCTCGACGGCATCCGGCAGCGCCTGAAGGCCCGTGTTCACGATGGTCACGTCCGCAGTCTCCATCGCGGCTTCCGAGCCCGAACCCATGGCGATCCCGACGTCGGCTGCCGCTAACGCCGGCGCATCGTTCACCCCGTCGCCCACCATCGCGGTCGCCCCGCGAGCCTGCCGAATCGAACGCACCAAAGCAGCCTTCTCGTCCGGCATTACTTCGGCATGAACCTCTTCAAGACCCAGCTTCTGCGCAATCGCTTGGGCCGTGGCGGCGTTGTCGCCGGTCAGCATATGCAGCTTCACTCCGAGAGCACGCAGCCGTCTCAGCGCTTCGGGGGCTTCGGGTCGCAGCGGGTCGCCCAGAGCCACGGAGCCCAAGAACCGCCGGTCCAGTCCGACGAGCGCGACCGTGTGCCCCTCGTCCACCATTTCGTGGCCGTCCACCTTCGTCCCCGATTGCTCCAACAACGCCTGCCTCCCGACCACGCCAATCTTGCCGTCCGGCCACTCCGCGCGCACCCCGAGCCCGGCAACCGCAGTCGTTCGGTCCGGTCGCTCGAAAGCGAGCCCGCGCTCCGCGGCTTCGGCCGTCACCGCGCGTGCCAACGGGTGCTCCGAACCTGCCTCGATGGCGGCCGCTACCGCCAGCAACTCGTCCTGCGACGCCCCGTTCACCGGGCACAGCGCAACTACCTTGGGCTTGCCTTCCGTCAGAGTGCCCGTTTTGTCCAAGCACATGGCGCGCACGCTACCCAGCTTCTCCAACGCCTCGGCATCCCGGAATAGCACCCCCATCGAAGCCCCGCGACCGATGCCGACGACGATGCTGGCAGGCGTGGCGAGACCCAGCGCGCATGGGCACGCGATGATCAGCACCGTCACCGCGTTCATCACCGCACGCTCCAGCCCGAACGAGGGCAAGAACCCGTACCACAACACGAATGTCCCGATGGCGATCAAAAGAATGACAGGTACGAAGACGCCGCTGATCTGGTCCGCCAGCCGCTGCACGGGCGGGCGCGAAGCCTGCGCTGCGTCCACCAGCCTCAGGATACGCATCAGCGTGCTGTCTCCCGGCCCGGTGTCCACCCGCACCTCGATCGCGCCGTGACCGTTCAGTGAACCCGCGAACACCTTGTCGCCGGCGCTCTTCGGCACCGGTGCGCTCTCGCCGGTCAGCAGCGACTCGTCGGCTTCCGAAGTTCCCACCAGAATCACGCCGTCGGCGGGTACCTTCTCTCCCGGACGGACCAGCACCCGGTCTCCCACTTTTAGGTCCTCGGCAAGGACTTCGCGCTCGCCCTCCTCGGTCAGCAGCGATGCGGTCTTCGGGCGAAGACCCATCAAGGCCTTCATCGCATCACCCGCCTTCGCCCTCGCTCGCGTCTCCAGGTATCTCCCGAGGGTCACGAGTGCGATGAGTCCGGCGGCGGTCTCGAAGAATGTGTGGCGCGAGTGCCCGATTAGGCACAGATAGAGACTGTACGCGAACGCCGAGACCGCTCCGATGCTGATTAGCACACTCATGTCGGCGGAGCGAGCCTTCAGTGCCTTCCACGCTCTTCCGAGGAACGAAGCCCCCGCGCCGAAGGTTGCGACGGCGGCCAATCCGGCCTCCACTCCCCAGTGTGCCCGGGGCATGCCGGGAACCATGGCGCCCATCAGCGGCAGGAAACACAGCAGGCTGACGAGGAACCGGTTGCGCTCCGCCAGCATCTCACGATGCCTGCGCAGTTCCGATTCGGCTCGGCTGACGCGGCTCGCGTCCTCGGCCCCATAGCCGATCTTGCGCACCGCCGCGAGGATATCCGCTACGACTGCCGTTGCCGGATCGAACCATACGCGGCCCCGTTCGGTGGGCAGGCTCACCTCGGCAGATGCGACGCCCGGAACACGCCTGAGCGCCTTCTCCACCCTGGCCACGCAGGCGGCACACGTCATCCCCTCGATGGCGACGTCCAGGACGGCCTCGGCCTGCGCCGGTCGCGCGTGCTCCTCCGCACGCCGACCGCCCCAGAAAAACACGGCGATACCCAGCCCCGCCAGAAGCCCCCCGGAGACAGTAATCATCTCGTGCATTTCTATACCCATTCTACGTCAGACTACTCTGCTTCAGCGTTTGGAATGGCAATGGAGCGCCAATCCGGGGTACCCGACACTAGTTGTCGTAAGCCGGCGAGCTGGGCGACGCCCGACGGCACGCTACTGCTCACCGTGCGCGACCGGGTGGGTGCCGAGGGCCGAGCTATCGTGTCGCTGCATGGCCTCACATTCGCCGTGCCATTGGCGCCGGTGAGACGTTAGCCCGGAACTCGTACTGGTTGCACCGGCCGCGCACACGAGCCAATCCGGCATGACGGCCAGTACCTGCCGGATTGCTCCCTCACGAAGGGCGCGCCCGTGCCTCGTGCCGCGAACTCTGACGTGAGGCCAGGCAC
>JABRVX010000035.1 GCA_039961735.1 Fimbriimonadia bacterium | reverse complement strand
TGGCGGCTCTGTGGTGGCTCCGCCTCGGAGTGGTGGTCAATCCGGCGGCTCTGTGGTGACACCTCCTCGGAGTGGTGGTCAATCCGGCGGCTCCGTGGTGGCTCCGCCTCGGAGCGGTGGTCAATCCGGCGGCTCCGTGGTGGCTCCGCCTCGGAGTGGTGGTCAATCCGGCGGCTCTGTGGTGACACCTCCTCGGAGTGGTGGTCAATCCGGCGGCTCTGTGGTGACACCTCCTCGGAGTGGTGGTCAATCCGGCGGCTCCGTGCGAGAGGCTCCGAAGCCTGGGGGCGGATCGTCACCGGGCTCCTTCCGCGGCGGTGAGAGTGCCGGAGCGTTGCTCGACGGCATCCGATCGGGTCGTGACAACTACAACCGCGAGCAGGGTATCAGCTATCCGCGCACCAACGAGATTCGCGGCGTGCCTGCCCCCGACAAGGGCGGTAATCATAATATGAACCGTAGGGATGCCGGCGTGATGGTACAGAAGCCTGCACCGATTCGCTTCGGCCATCTCGAACGCCAGAGGGACCGTGCTGGTGTCATCGTGAATGTGGATGGTTGGCGACACGGCTACTGGCACTACGATCCGTGGTGGTGCGATCGATTCTGGTACTGGGACTACTACTGCTACGTGCCGGTGCCTCGCTACACGACCCCGTCCGTATACTACTACTATGGTTGTCTTCCGGGCTATGTATGGTACTGGCGCGTGGTATGGGTGTCGTACCCGGTAGTAGTTTACGTCGAGCGCCCCATCTCCTGGGTGTACGTCCGCTCTGGATACTACTTGGAAAGACCGACGTATTCGTCGATGGACCGCGCAATCTCGGACATCGTGGATGCCTGGCGATATGCCGATCCAGGGCTCATCGAGAGACACGTGAGGCCCGGCGACCGAGTAGCGATCTTCCTGGACGGCGAGTACTCCTACTCGATGGAAGGCTACGACTATGCGGCCATCACCAGGGACGCGGTGTTGAACGTCCGTACGAAGTCTTTCAGCGTGGATCGCGTTGCTCACCGAAGCAATGACATGGTAGTGGTTTATGCTACTCACACTTTCGTAAACCTGGACGACTACTACGAGACAGTATACGTAGCATACACCCTAGAGCGGTGTGGGCACGAGTGGTACATCACCGAAGCGGGTAGCAGTCACAGGCCGCTGGTTCGCTAGCAACGACAGCTCGTGTGGGCCGGCTCGACGCGCGTCGAGCCGGCCTTGTGCTACGTCACAGGGATGTCCGCAGTGCGTCCTTACGGCGTTCCGCCGCTCGGTCGCGATTCCGAGTCTCGCCATCTCCTGGCCACCGGAGTCGGATTGCCGAGACGGCGGAATTATCTGGGGATGGTGTCCGTCGAGACGTGGAAGTACCTTGCGCTTCCCGCAGTGGTCCGCTCGGGCCGACCACCACGACCCCATTACCGACGCAGTAGTAGAAATGCGTCTACTGTTGTCGAACTGGGCCAGAAAAGTAGACGGATTTCAACATGTTTTCTCCTATCCTGAAAAAAGTGCGGTGGAATCGTTGCCAAACGCTTGACACTAGAGTGGCTCTGTGATATGATGCTCCTGCCAAAAACGGAGCCTTTTGTGGCACTGAGTGGCAGAAGCGTTCGTGAGAAGGCGGAATTGGACGGATCAAGCGCTGAGCGACCGAGACCTCTACGTCTCGGACGAGAGTTCACGAAAACCGACGACAAAGGTCGGGTGGTCATCCCCCAGCGGATGCGCGAAGCGCTCGGTCCTAGCGTGACCTTGACTAGCGGCTTGCTCGGCGAATTGCTCTGCTTCTCGGATGAGGACTTTGAAAGCTACATCGCTGGTCTTCGGGAGAAGTGCTACAGCGAGGATGACTGGTGGACGATAAAGACCGCTATAGAGCAACCTGCGGAGCATGGGCATGAAATCAAGCCCAACGGTCGTCTGACGATCCCGGAGCATTTGCGAAAAGAGCTGCACATAGACGGCAACACCGAAGTGGTCCTAGTGTGGGACTCGAGCGGCCACCTTCAGATATGGAGGGGCCACGACTACGCAGAGATGCGCAAGAACCCCGCCGAGTACAAGGCTAAGAACCGCACGCCGCTAAGGCGCATGGTACTTCGGTCTTCCGCCGGCCCACACAGCACACCCGGAGTGTAGGGAATGACCGGGCACCAGCCCGTCATGGCCCTAGAGGTCGTTCGATATGCCGCTCCGCAACGGGGCGAGACCGTAGTGGATGCCACCCTCGGGTTGGGCGGCCATGCAGCTTTGCTAGGGACGGCGATTGGACCGGAAGGGACTCTAGTCGGTCTGGATTGGGACGCGGAGCTTTTGGAGCAAGCCAAGGAGAGGCTTGCGGATTTGGTGTGCAGGAAGCACTTCATCCACTCCGATTTCCGGAAGCTCCCGGCAGTGCTCGGGCAACTCGGTATCCGACACGCCGATGTCATCACCGCTGACCTGGGTGTCTGTTCGGTCCACCTCGATCGGGCTGAGAGGGGCTTCTCCTTTCAACAGGACGGGCCACTCGATATGCGGATGGACCGGTCGCAGGTGGGCCGGACAGCGGAACATCTCCTGAGGAGCACCAGCGAAGCCGAGTTGGAGCGCATCCTGAAAGAGTACGGCGAGGAACGCCACGCACGCGCGATTGCCAGGGCTATCTTCGTCCGCGTACGACAAGGCAGGATGCGCTCCACCGGCGACCTCGTCGAGGCGGTATCGGATGCAGTGCCTCCGCACGCGCGGGACCGAAGGATTCACTTCGCCACGCGCACGTTCCAGGCCATCCGATGCGCAGTGACTGGCGAGCTTGCGGGCTTGCAGGAAGCGGTGGAGCAGGCCATCGGTCTGCTGTCCCCCGGAGGGCGCATCGCTGTGCTCGCCTATCACAGCCTCGAGGATCGGCAGGTGAAGCGCGCCTTCGCGAGGTTGTCGGGAAAGTGTGTCTGCGAGCGCGGCGTTCCCGAGTGCCGATGCGGCAAGGTGCGAGTGGTGGAAGTGCTGACACCCAAGCCGGTGCAGCCGACCGCCGATGAGATACGAAAGAATCCTCGCGCACGCAGCGCGAAGCTGAGAGTGGCTCGACGCATATCAGGATGAGAGGATCAAAGGTGGTAACGAAGGTAGCTCCGAGAATAAGAGAGGAGAGGCAGGGCAAGACACGCAGGGTTGCCTCGCGTGTGCTCGTCACCGATGTGCAAGTACGCTCGACGCAATCCGACGTCGGTCGGCCAAGCCGCAAGGTAGCGTCCGCTACCACAACTACGCGACGCCGGTCTCGAAAGCGCGCCATGCCATTTGCCTACGGCTTTGCCGTGCTTACACTGGCGGCGCACCTGGGCTTCGGATTCGCTGGCTCCGTCCTCGCCGAGCAGACGAGAGCGGATGTGGTGAACCTGCAGGGGCGGTTGGAGGAAGTAGTCGCGCGAAATCAGGCACTACGCGCTGAAGTGGACGAGCGCACGGCTACGTTGCGAATCTCTCGTTGGGCTGCGGGGCATAGCATGGTGCTAGGTAGCAGTCTGCTAGTGCTCGACAAGCAGGGACGCCCGGAGTCGGATGGCTCGGGTGACACCACGTCGTATGCGAGCGTGGGAGGCACCTTTGGCAGCGGACGCACGTGAGATCCGTGCCGTTCACCGTCGCCTGATCCTGCCGGCGCTCCTGTTGCTCGCTGGGTTCTGCGGAATCGTAGTGCGCCTATGGGCGATGCAGGTGCAGGATTACGAGAAGTACCTGCGAGAAGGGCAAGCACGGCTTCAGGAGAGCGTGCCGGTACGGGCGAGCCGAGGCGATATCACGGACAGAAGCGGGCGACCGCTCGCGACTTCCGTAATCACCTACCGTCTCGGACTGACACCTAGTCGTTGCCCCGATAATCCTGCTTTTCATGCGGCGATTGCCTCGGCCGTCGGCATCTCGCCTGCCAAAGTCGGCATGATCCTTTCTGGCGCACCGACGGTTTGTCATATCGTCGCGACGGGTCTCAGCAAGGAGCAGGCAGCCGAGCTTCGCGCTATAGCCAGGTCCTGGAGAGCGGACGGCCTCTCGCTCGAGTCGGTTTCAAGGCGGGTGTACGCCAACTGTCGCTTGGCGTCCCATGTGATAGGTTTCGTCAATGAAGCCGGAGATGCGCTGGGAGGCATCGAACAGGCACAAAACGTAGCGCTGACAGGTGTGGATGGTGTTATCGTAGGCCCGACAGATGCGCGAGGGTATGTGCTACCTGGCCATCGCGAGAGGTACACGCCCGCGCGCGATGGCAAGACCGTGCGACTGACCATAGACTTGGACATTCAGCAAGCGGCTACGGAAGCGATCGCCGAGGTGGTCGAAAAACACACTCCTTCCACCGTAGCAGTGGTAGTGATGGAGCCCCACACCGGCGATGTGCTTGCGATGGTGAGTTGGCCCGATTTCGACCCCAACGACCCCGCCGCAGCTCTGCGCACGCGCTATCGAAACGAGAACTCCTCTCCCCTGCGCAACTCGTGTGTCAGCTTGGCTTTTCCGCCCGGCTCGGTCTTCAAGGTGTTCACCGTAGCTGCGGCGCTGGAGGCCGGCGTGGTCACTCCGGAAACGCAGACCTATTGTGCGGGCGTACGCAAGTTCGGAGGCCGCGACACGCGGTGCGCCCTCCACAATGGCAAGCGTGCTCATGGAGTGCTGAATCCTTATATGACCATCGTGAGGAGCTGCAACTTGGCGGCGGGTGAGTATGCGCAGCGGCTGGGGGCCAAGAGATTCATGGAGTTCATCCACTCCTTCGGCTGTGTGGACAAAACCGGCATCGGGCTCCCGGGCGAGACGAGAGGGTTATTGCCTCCGCCGGAGAAGTGGGGCAACCCTGCGCATCAGCTCGCCGTGCTCGGGTTCGGTCAGAGTATTTCGGTGACGCCTCTGGCGCTGACTGCTGCGATGTGCACGTTCGCAAACGACGGGCGAACGGTTCGCCCCCGATTGGTTGCGAGCGTCGGCGGTCGGGAGAACCCGGTTCGACCGGGCAAACAGGTAGTGTCTCCCGAGGTCGCGCGACTGGTGAGACAGATGCTTACCGGAGTCGTCGAGGACCCCGGTGGCACGGGTCACAACGCCGCCGTCGCAGGTTTCCACGTCGGCGGCAAAACCGGTACCGCCCAGCGTACCGACCCGATCACCAAGCGCATCTCGAATTCGCTGTACGATTCGTACTTCGTGGGCCTGGTGCCCACCGAGAACACGCGGGCCGTGGTGCTCGTGCTAGTGGACGAGCCACGAAATGGCTACTACGGAGGCCTTGTGGCCGGCCCGGTTTTCCAGAAGATCGCCTCGTACCTCGTTACTCACTGGCGGCTTCGGCCGGACGCTACGCAGAACGGAGCGGTTCAGTGAACTTTGGGGCGTTGATCCGTTGTGCGAGCCCGGTGGTTTTCGGAGGCCCCGAGGAGGCTGAGGTCGCGCGGATATCGGTCGATTCGCGACGGGTCGGGCCGGGCACCCTGTTCGTTGCTCTGCGAGGAGAGCACGCAGACGGGCACGCGTTCATACCCGACGCAGTAGAGGGTGGCGCGATAGCAGTCGTGACCGACAGGCCGGTGCCAGAGTTACCCGATGGCGTCGCGTGGGCGCAGGTGCCCGATGCCACCGATGCGCTGTGGCGCATGGCGCACTCGCTTTATGCCGACCCAACGGCCCGCCTGAAAGTGATCGGTGTCACCGGGACAAACGGCAAGACGACGACTGCACACCTGATCCGCGTGATCCTCGACCACACGGGCATAGAGTGCGCCTACGTCGGGACGCTCGGTGCTGAATGGCGGGACCATCGGCGGGACCTCGGCCACACGACGCCCTTCGCCCACGACCTGGCCGAGCTGTTGGCGGACGCCGCTAGCGACGGCGTGAAGGCGATCTCGATGGAAGTCAGCTCCCATGCGCTCGCTCTCCATCGGGCTGATGGGTGTAGGTTTGACGTTGGAACCTATACAAATCTGACCGCAGAGCACCTGGATTTCCACCTGAACATGAACGACTACTATGCTGCTAAAGCTCGGCTCTTCACCGATCTGGCCGAGGCCGGGGGCAAGGACTTCGTCGGGGTCATCAATGTAGACGACCTGTACGGTAGCCGCCTTGCCACCGAGGTGCGCGGGCGAGTCGTTACCTATGGAAGGCAGGAAGGTGACGTGCGCGCTGCTGGAACACAGGTAGCCGCAGACTCGGTGCGTTTCACTCTGGAGACTCCGTCAGGCAGAGCCGATGTCGTCATGCCTCTCGGGGGAAGGTTCAATGTTTCGAACGGACTGGCGGCTGCCGCCACAGCCTGGGCGATGGGGCTAAGCCCCGACACGATTGCCTCGGGGCTCGCAGTGGCCACTCCCGCCCCCGGCCGGTTCGAGTCGATCCCGACCGGACGCGGGTTCTCCGTGATCGTGGACTACGCTCACTCTCCCGACGCTCTGGAAAAGCTACTCGAAGCGTGCCGAGAGCTGCGCCCCAAAAGGCTCACCGTGGTGTTCGGCTGTGGCGGCGATAGGGACCGAACGAAGCGCCCGAGAATGGGCTCCATCGCTGCCGAGCTCGCTGACCGGGTGATCGTCACCTCGGACAACCCACGGACCGAAGACCCCGATAGTATCATCGAGAACATCTTGGCAGGGATCACTCCCACTCCTGCGGCGGCGGTCGAAGTGGAGCCCGACCGCCGCCGCGCAATCCACCGCGCTGTCCAGACCGCTCGCGACGGGGACTTGGTGGTGATAGCCGGGAAGGGGCACGAGGACTATCAGATCATCGGTGTCACCAAGATCCACCTGGACGACCGCGAGTTAGTTCGCGAGGCGCTCGCATGACCCCCCACGCTTCCCCCCCGCACTCCAACGGCGTGCTCTTCCAGCTGAGTCAGGCTGCGCACGTAATGGGTGGCACGTTGATGGGGCGCGACGGGGGTGTTACTTCGATCGTTGCGGACAGCCGACAGGCATCCGATGGCAGTCTCTTCTTCGCAATCCCCGGCACCCGTGTGGACGGACACGACTTCATCCGAGACGCGTTTCGACGGGGCGCGGTCTGCGCGGTAGTCAACCGCGGCCGCGCCCCGCTCGAGACGACTCACATAGCAGTAGACAATACGGTAACTGCTCTGGGTGTTCTCGCAGCCTGGCACCGTTTGCGCATGCCTGCGAAGGTGATCGGAATCACCGGTAGCACGGGCAAGACGAGTGTCAAGGAGCTGACCGTTGCTGCACTCTCTGTCATGGCGAACGTCCACAAGACCGAGGGGAACCTCAACACCGAGATCGGAGTGCCGCTCGCTCTCTTCGACCTGATGTCTGGGCATCATCTCAGCGTAGTCGAGATGGGGATGCGTGGTCTCGGTCAGATCACGGAGCTATGCCGAATCGTTTTGCCTATCGTCGGCGTGGTGACCAACGTGGGTCTGGCTCACGTGGCTGAGGTCGGGTCGCCGGAGGGTGTGGCACGGGCGAAAGGCGAACTTGTCGAGGCATTACCACCCGACGGTGCCGCGGTCCTGCGTGCCGGCGATCAGTGGACGCAGAACCTGAGAGCCCGTGCCGCATGCCCGGTGATCACGTTCGGGCCAGGTGGAGATGTTCAGGTGATGCACGTCGAACCCGCAGAGACTCACATGGAGGTCTCTTTCTCCGCATTCGGTCGGCGAGTCGTCGGGCAGATTCATGCGCTCGGTAGGTTTCAAGCAGAGAATGCCGCTGCGGCGCTGGCGGTGGCTGGGGCGCTGAACCTCGACGTCGAGAGGGCTGCAGCGGGCCTGCGCAACGCGGCGTTTCCTCCTCAACGGATGCAGACGATTCGATTCGGAAGCGTTCAGGTGCTGGCGGACATGTACAACGCCAACCCGGACTCGATGAAGGCTGCACTCCGAACTCTCGCTGAGATGCGGGCGAAACGGCGGATTGCGGTCCTGGGCAGCATGTTAGAGTTGGGAGAATTCGCTGAGCAAGAGCACCGCTCGATTGGACGGCTGGTGGCGGAGCTCGGCGTAAACGAGTTGGGCGTGGTCGGCACGGAGGCCGGATGGATCGCCGATGCAGCGCTGGAGGCATCCATGCCCAGGGAGGGAGTCACTCGGCTCGAAACGACAGAGGCGGCAGCCGAGTGGCTCCCACGATTTGTACAAGATGAAGACTTGATCTTGATCAAAGGTTCTCGCGCGTTGCGGATGGAGCGGCTGCTGGACGCTCTTGCTGAGGCTCAATGATGATGCAGGCGATGCTGGTGACTGCGCTCGTCACGGCAATCATCGGATGGCCCGTGCTCCTGCTGCTCCGGCGGCTCGGCGTCTCGCAGAAGATCAGCGAGTACGTGCCAGAGCACAGCGAGAAGCAGGGCACGCCGACGGCTGGCGGGCTGATGATGCTGCTCGCAGCTCTGGTAGTGTGGGGGCTCGTCGTTCGGGTTGGCGACTGGGAGCCACGGCCGCCTGCCTCAGATGGTCTGTGGTTGACGCTCATCGGCGGGTTCGCGCTGATCGGTCTCCTGGATGATGTGGTGCTGCCGCGACTGACGAAGAAGCGCGGGCTCGGATGGATACCTAAGCTCATCCTTCAGTTCGCGGTCGCCGTGCCGGTGTGCGTGGCGTACTTGCAGTCCCGAGACGGCACTTCCTGGCTGGTCGGCTCAGACCTCGCCCCCATCGCAATAGCCGCTGTCATCGTGGTAGGAGTTGCGAATGCAGCCAACTTCACCGACGGCATGGACGGGCTTGCGGCGGGTGTGATGGTTTTGGCGTCCATCGGCCTGTTCATGGGCGGTGGTGACGCCTTCTTCTGTGCGGTCCTCGCCGGCAGCGCGCTGGGTTTCCTCGCGTACAATGCACCACCCGCTCGGCTATTCATGGGTGACACGGGTTCGCTGATGCTGGGCGCGGGTTTCGGCTTTGCGCTGTTAGCTCAACCGCAAGCGTCTCCGTGGCTGCTGCTGCTTCTAGCAGTGCTCATTGTCGAGCTGGTCCCGGTGCCTCTTCAGATTCTGTGGGTGAAGTTGTTCAAGCGGCGGTTGTTTCTCCGCACCCCCATCCACCATGCGTTTCAGTATGCGGGTGTTCCCGAGCGGCGGGTGGTTGCAGGCTTCCTCGTCGTCCAGGCTGCTTGCACCGTAGCCTACGGGGTGTTGGTCCGATGATTGCGGGCATCGCGCGAGCAGCAGTCCTTGGGGCGGGGAAATCGGGTAGAGCAGCCGCCCAGGCATTGTCAGCATCGGGAGCACGCGTCACCATCTATGATGAGAGCGACGTGAACCTGCCCGGATACAACGTGGTGGCCACCTGGGATGGCACACTTCCCAGCGAGTCGCTCGATCTGGTCGTCACCAGCCCCGGCTTCTCGCGTGAGCATCCCTCTCTGCGTGCTGCGGTCGAGAGGGGAATCCCAGTGTGGTCTGAGCCCGAGCTGGCGTACCGTATCTCCAAGGTACCCATCATTGCTATCACCGGTACGAACGGCAAGTCAACTACCTCCTACCTCACCTACCGCATGCTGCAGGCGGCAGGCTTCCGTGCGCACCTGTGTGGAAACATAGCGGGGTCGGACGAGGACAAGCCCACCACACAGGCCGCCATGGAAGCCCAACCAGGAGACGTGCTCGTTGCCGAGATCAGCAGTTTCCAGCTCGAGTGGGTGGATGGCTTTCGCCCTCGAATCGCAGTGCTAACTCGTCTGGACCAGGACCATCTAAACCGGTATGCCGGTAGCTTCGAAGAGTACGCTGCTGTCAAGCGGCGGATCTTCCGTAGGCAGTCCGCCGAGGACTTCGCCGTCATCGGGTACGCAGAGGTGCCGGAAGTGGCGTCGCGCCGCATTTCCTTTCCTCGCGCATTGCCTGGCGACTGCGCGTTTCACCGGGAAGGGCAGATGGTGTTGCGGCTCGATGGCGAGGAGCATGCCCTTGGCGAGCACAGCGACATACACACACTCAGTGCAGCCGACAAAGACAATGCGCTAGCAGCGGCGACCGCAGCTTGGCTGTTCGGGGCGCGCGCAGATGCTATCCGTCAGGCGCTGCAAGGTTTTCGAGGGCTCACCAGCCGGATGGAAGTGATCGGGGTCCACCAGGGCATAACCTTTATAGACAACTCTGCAGCCACGAACCCCACCTCGTGTGCGAACGCCATCACGTCTTCAGGTCCGAACACGGTCCCACTCATCGGAGGGGTGGCGAAAGGGAATGACCCAGCGCCCATCGTGGCCGCTTGTCGCACACTCGAGCGTCCTGCCGTCCTATACGGCGAGATGGCCGGCGCGCTAGCAGGTCTCTTCGCCGCAGCAGGCGTATCTCACGTGGAATTGAATACGCTCGACGAGGCGTTCGCATCCGCTCTCGGCCTGGCAAAGCCGGGCGACGTGGTGTTGCTCGCGCCGGGCGGGGCCAGCTTCGACCAGTTCGGCAACTTCCTAGAACGGGCTGAGCGGTTCCGTCAGCTGGTTCTTCGGCATGGCGGGGAGGTCCCAAGGTGACCATCGAGCTAGCACGTCGCAAGCAAGACGTGTATCTGACCGCAATGTGGCTCGTTGCTGCAGTGCTAGGTGCGTTCTTCGTCCTCGACGCCGTGTACCCCAGGGCAATCAGTTCGGGTACGCTCTTGGTGCAGGTCCGTCAGCAGGTCGTGTACCTGGTGTTAGCACTGCTGGCGTACATGGTCGGCAGTCGCTTGTCCGCTCGATGGCTGCGCGGGGTAGGGCTGACGCTATTCGTCCTGTCGCTCGTAGGTTGTGTCGCGGTGATGGTGCCAGGTGTCGGCCTCGAGGTGAACGGTGCCTCGAGGTGGTTGTCGCTCCCGGGTGGCTTCACCGTTCAACCGTCCGAGTACCTCAAGCTTGGCGTCGTGTTAGTAATGGCTCAGCTGCTGGAGAGGCTCCCGAAGCGTGAGCGCGGGCCGCGGAAGAAGCATACCGATGCCGGCCGCATCCTACGATTCACGGTGATAGGTTCGATCGTGATTGCGGCGGTGCTCGTCGAAAGGCAGCCTGACCTGGGTACGGCAGCGGTGGTGATGATAGTGCTACTGAGCATGATGTGGTTGGGCGGGATGCGGTGGACTACCATAGCGGGTGGTGTCGGGCTTGCAGTGCTGGCAGCTATTGTGATGGTGCAGATGCAGCCCTATCGCTTGCAGCGCATCTTGCATCACAACCAGCGCTGGGACCCCACGGTTTCGCAGGCGGAGGGATTCCAGCCCGTGCACGCCGAGCTGGGTATCGGTATGGGCGGCGTAACCGGTCGAGGCATCGGTATGGGTCTGGCCAAGTATAAGTTGCCTGCGGCCACTACCGACTACGTCTTCGTCACCATCGCCGAGGAGACGGGCCTACTCGGCTCTCTCGTCGTGGTCGGCCTACTCGCCGGCATCGTGGGCAGGCTGTTCTGTCTCTCGGCCAGGGCGCCCACTCGGTTCGCAGCACTCGTCGCCCCGGGACTCGGCTGCTGGATCGGCGCGCAGTCGGCAATGAACTTGGTGATGGTGACCGGGGTCGTCCCGCCCGTGGGCGTGCCGCTGCCTTTCTTCAGTATGGGCGGCAGCGGCCTCACGGCGCTGGCGTTCGGATTGGGTATTGTTCAGGCTGCGATGCTTTCCGAGCGGAAGGAGGGAGCGCAGGATGCGACTCGTGATCTGCGGCGGAGGGACGGGAGGACACGTGTTCCCAGCCCTTCGTATCGGGTTCGCTGCGGTTTCTCGAGGATGTGAGGTCCTCTACGTCGGCAGCTATCGCGGCATCGAGAACCAGTTTGCACGGGACCTGCCCTTCGCCTTCGATCGAATACATGCCGAACCGGTCGGTGCGCCTCTGACACCACGAGGCATCAAGGGCCTACTGAAGCTTGCACGTGCTCAGCGCGAGGCAATGCACATCCTCGATGCCTTTCAGCCGGACGTCGTGTTCGGTACGGGTGGCTACGCCGCCGCTCCTGTGTTGATGGCGCAGCGAAAGCGAGGAGGCCCTTACGTCCTTCACGAGCAGAATGCCGTCGCCGGTCGCGCGAACCGGATGATGGGGAAGCATGCCGTGGCAGTGTGCGTGGTGTTCGAGCAAGCGATTCGGGACTTCCCGAAGTCGCGGGTGATCAGGACCGGCATGCCGTTGCGAGACGAGGCTATCCAATCGAGCTTGACCACGGAGGCTGCACGCGAGAAGTTCGGTTTGCGGCCAGACCGATGGACCGTGTTGGTCTACGGAGGCTCTCAGGGAGCCCAGGCACTCAACGAAGCCGTACTCAGCACGGCGAAGTTCATGGGCAGCGACAGCGTGCAGTGGCTTCATGTCGCGGGCGAAAAGCACGTGTCCGCGGTTCGCGCTTCGGCGGAGCGCTGCGCTTTAAACGGAAACTACGTCGCATTCGGATTTCTCGAAGGCGCGGACGTCGGCGCGGCGTTTCGTGCAGCCGATATGGCGGTGACCCGGTGCGGGTCGGGAACTCTGAACGAGACCTTGGCTTGGGGACTGCCTGTGGTGATGGTGCCGTTGCCGACTGCCGCAGCCAATCATCAATTCCACAACGCGCGGGCGGTCGAACATGCCGGGGCCGGAGTATTGCTCCGTCAGAGCGCCCTTGCGCCCGCGGTCCTAGCCGAACACATCGAACGGTGGCGAACGCACCCCGAGATTCGTGAGACGGCTTCCGCCAACGGTCGCAAAGCTTTTGTGCCCGGAGCGGCAGAGACGATTCTGGACCTGCTTGCGGAAGCCGCAGAGGTACCCGTCCGCGTTGACCGCCGCAGGAAGGTGTCGTGAGCGAATGGCAGACGACTTCGCGGCCTGCCGAAGGCCGCACTTTCTCGGCATCGGGGGCGCCGGCCAAAGCCCGCTAGCCCGGTTGCTGCTTCACCGAGGACTTGCGGTTTCTGGGTGTGACCAACGCCTAACACCTATCACCGATCAGTTAGCGGCGCTGGGAGCTGTTATCAAAGAGGGTCACGATCCCTCGCACATCGCCGATGCGGACTGGCTGATCTACACCGACGCCGTGTCCGTGGATCATCCTGAAATTCAAGCGGCGATGGCGAAGGGCATCCCAACTTGGCGACGCAGTCGGTTGCTGGGACATTTGATGGACGAGACCGTCGGAATCGCCGTGACGGGTACCCATGGCAAGACCACTACGACCACTCTACTGGGCTCTGTGCTGATCGAATGCGGTATGGACCCCACCGTGGTAGTAGGGGCGGAAGTCGAAGCCTTTGGTGGTAGCCTGCGAATCGGTGAGGGGCGCTGGTTCGTGGCCGAGGCGTGCGAGGCGTATGCTGCCATCCGAGACATGCATCCTCAGGTGGCACTACTCCTCAACCTCGAGTCTGACCACCTACACTACCACGGAAGCTTCGATAACTTGATAGCATGTGTGAGGGAGTTCGTCGCCTCTCTTCCGCCCGACGGGCTGCTCATTACTCTGGCGGATGACGAGGTGTGCGGTAGCATTGCGGCATCGGCACGCTGTCGCGTGCTGACCTTCGGTATCGGTTTCGGCGACTACCGTGCCAGCGCCCTGGAGCCTTCGGCGGATGGCACCACCTTCGATCTGTGGCGTTCGAGCGACCTGCTGGGCAGCCTCACCATCGCGATGCCGGGCGAGCACAACGTCAGGAACGCCCTAGCAGCGGCCGTGGCAGCCATCGAGTGTGGTTGCCATTTCGATGCAGTAGCACGTGCGATGGCAAGACCTATCGCTGCCGAGAGACGCCTGGAAGAGAAGGCCACGGTGCGCGGCGTGACCCTTGTGGACGACTACGCCCACCATCCCACCGAGATCAGGGCTTCCATCGCGGCGCTGCGACAGCGCTACCCCGCTCGTCGGCTGGTGGTCGCTTTTCAACCACACCTCTACACCCGAACTAGGGACTACCTTCTCGGTTTTGCCGAAGCACTCGTAGAGGCCGATGCCTTGGTGCTGACCGATATCTACCCTGCGCGTGAAGCCCCGATTCCCGGCGTGGGGTCTGCTAGAATCGCCGAGGAAGTAACACGCATTCGCCCCGACATGCCTTTTGCCTACGTGCCTCTGCTGCATGACGTGCCAAAGGCGGTGCTACCTAGCCTGCGCGATGGAGACGTGTTCGTCGCAATGGGGGCGGGGGATATCAACGAGATACTCGGTCCCATCGGTGAGCGGATCGTTGCAACCAGTGGGACCACCCTGAAGGTGCTGGTGGTAGCGGGCGGGCATAGCGCCGAGCGTGAGGTATCGCGAGCAACCGGCGAGATGGTGGCAGGTGCGCTTAGGGAGAAGGGGTTCGACGTGGATGTCTTCGACCCCACCGGGCTACGTGATGAGTTCGAGAGCCTAATCTCTGGTCGTTCGGTCACCGTGCCGGCTCGGCGTGCCGCGGGCCCTATGCCCAACGTGGTTTTCGTAGCGATGCATGGTTCCGGCGGAGAGGATGGGTCCCTTCAAGGGCTGCTCGAGCTTGCGGGCCTACCATACACCGGCTCCGGCGTTCTAGCAAGTGCCCTCGCGATGAACAAGCACCTCGCAAAACGAGTGTTAGGTGCAGCAGGCATACCGGTTGCTAGTGGTCGTCTCGTCACGAGGCAAGATCCGTTACCCGAAGACCTACCACTTCCCGCTGTGGTGAAACCCAACTCGCAGGGTTCGTCGGTTGGGCTCGGCTTCGCCACCACACTGGAGGAGCTTTGTATCGCCGTCAAGATCGCTCTACGATATGACACCGAGGCGCTTATCGAGCCATTCCTTCGCGGTACTGAGCTGTCGGCTTGCGTCCTCGGCAACCAGAATCCCGAGGTCCTACCACTCGTCGAGATTGTGCCGGCGAAGGGCACATACGATTACGAGTCCAAGTACACACCAGGTCTCACCGAGGAAATCGTGCCGGCGCGGGTGCCCGATGGGGTCGCAGCGGAGGCCGCGCGCATCGCCACCGAGTGCCATAGAGTGCTGGGCTGCGCGGGCTTTTCGAGGGTGGATATGATGCTGACCGAGGAGGGGCTGAAGGTGCTGGAGGTGAACACGGTTCCCGGCATGACGCCGACCTCTATCTTCCCGCGTGCGGCTGCCGCTGCAGGCATTTCCTTCCCCGACCTGTGTGGACGCCTCGTGGGACTTGCCCTGGAGGCTGCGGATGCGCGTCGCCCGGTCCTATAAGCGCAAGCCTCGTCACTTCCCATGGAGATGGGTCTGGGTCCTCGTGCTTGGCGCCGAACTCGCCGCAGCTCCTTTCACCTCGCCTTGGACGGCTCTAAGGACCGTTACGGTGGTCGGCGCAAACCCCAGTGACCGGGAGTGGCTGGAATCGGTCCTTCGCCCGAGGACCGGTACGCCTGCTTTGTCCGTGGACCGAGGAAGCCTCGCGCGAGAGCTGCTCAAAGAGCCTCGGTTGAAAAACGTTCACATTGCCAGAGGGCTGGACGGGCGCATGACGCTGCGCCTGGAGTACCGGCAGCCCTACGCACGGTGGCAGGGGCCCGACTGGTCCGTGGAGATTGACGCAGACGGTGTTCCGTTTCGGCACTCGGCGGTTCTGCGGCCCTTCCGCATCGTCTCCATGCGCCCGTCCCCTCCTCTCCTAGGTCGCCGTGCCCAAACATTGCATGTTCCGCTCGAAATCTTGCACTTTGTCCGAGCGAACGACCTTGCCCGCCAGGCCACCGTCACGGTTGACCGTTCCGGCGAGATGTGCTTAAATATGCCCGCGTCGGCCCCGGTACTTTTCGGGTCCGGCGAGAACGTTTCCGAGAAACTGGCGACGCTCCGATCGATCCTTGGCCGCGACCCTACCCTCCTCACGAGGGCTGAGTACCTGGACCTGAAGCATCCCGGTGCTCCGGCCCTGAAGATGAAGCGTCAACAGGAGAACGATTCGCAAGAAGCTGCGAAAGAGGCGGCGTCAGATGGACCCCTCCGACAGGAAGACCCGGCAGAGTAGTTGGCTTATGCCGCTCACGATTGCTTGCGCCCTGCTGGGTCTGATGGGCACTTGGGCATACAAGAACGAGGTACTCAACCGAGAGACGGGTGGGGGCCGTGCTACACCCCTCGCCACGACTATCCTGAAAACCGCTCGCCAGCAGGACGATGAGTACCGGGAAGAAATAATCGCTCTCCGTGGCAAGCTGGCCGAGCTGGAGCAGGCGGCTGCAGAGCGCTCCAAGCTTGCCAAGGTGATGTCCGATGAGATGCAGGCTGTGCGCGTGTTCGCTGGTTTCGTAGATGTCGAAGGCCCCGGGCTTACGATCCTGCTTCGGGATAGCCCCAATGTGCCGACCATCGTCTCGCCGGAGATTGCCGAGCGCTACCTCATCCACGATATAGACATCGTGCGCGTGGTGAACGAACTGCGGGCGGCAGGCGCCGAAGTGCTCGCGGTGGACGGGCACCGCCTTACGTCGCGCAGCGCCATCCGTTGCGTCGGCCCGGTCATCCACGTTGACGGAGTTCCGGTCTCGTCCCCGTTCACCATCCAGGCCATCGGGGACCCAGAGACGCTCAAATCCGCCGTGAACTTGCCGGGTGGTGTGCTGTCGGGGATGAGAGCGTTGGACGAGGAAATGGTCGAAGTCATCGTGGAGGAGAAGCTACGCATCCCAGCCTACAGCGGCTCCAGTAAGATCCAGTACGCTAAGCCCGCGGAACCGGTGAAACCATGATCTGGATGCCGCTGTTTGCCTTGATCATCGGTGTCATCATCGCGTGGTGGCTGCCGACCCCGAGCAAAGGCGTCCTCGGCAACTACCTGTCGGTAGCGGCACTGGCGGGCATGGACACCCTCATCGGAGGGGTGCGAGCGGCGCTGGAGCGGAGCTTCGACCGCGTGGTCTTCGCCAGTGGCTTTGCCGTCAACATGATCACGGCGGCGGGCCTAGCCTACTTCGGCGACCAGATCGGCCTGGACCTGTTCTTGGCCGCGGTGGTCGTGCTGGGGGGCAGAATCTTCGTCAATCTCTCGCTAATTCGCAGGCACCTGCTCTCCCGCGTCGAAACCAACGGCGGAGGGGAGGGGTCCGTGCCACCCGCAGCGGATCCGACTGGCCAATGATTGGGCATGTTGCCATTCTCGACATAGGTTCTACAAAGGTCGCCTGCCTCATCGCAGAGGTCCATTCCGGCGGCACGACGACCGCCGTCGGCTTTGGGACCGAGGCTTGCGCCGGCATCCGGAAGGGCGCTGTGGTGGACATGGACGACACCGTCCGCGCCATACGAGCAGCCGTGGAGAAGGCCGAGGCGTCCTGTGACGTGCGAGTAGAGGCGGTGTCTGTCGGCGTGACGGGTGATCACATTCGGTTCGTTCCCGGCGAAGGGCAGGCCATGGTGGGGGGAGCTGCCCGGGCTATCACGGCGAGCGACGTGCAGCGTGCGGTCGAGAACAGTCGCTCCGTGCCTCTGGCGCACGACGAGGAAGTACTCGACGTCATTCCCTGGTCGTACCGCGTGGACGGCAGAGACGGTTTCAGTCACCCGGTGGGCATCGTGGGCTCGCGTCTCGCAGTACGTTCACACGTGATCGTGGGAGGCTCCGCTCCTGTTCGCACCCTAGCAGAGGCGGTGGAGAGAGCGGACCTGGAGTTGACCGAACTGATCCTGGAGCCGCTGGCGACGGGACGAGCCGCCTTGACCGATACCGAATGCCAGGTCGGTACCGTTTTGCTCGACATCGGCGGTAACTCGACCAACGTGGCGCTGTTCCGCGACAACGTGATTCACGGGTTTGGGCTCGTGCCCGTCGGTAGCTGGCATGTCACCTCCGACGTGAGCAAGCTATTGCGCACCTCGATGGAGGAAGCCGAGTGGCTGAAGGTCGAGTTCGGTTCCACCCGTCACACGGAGATATCCGAGGAGGAGCTGGTCGAAGTGCGGCAGATCGGTTCGCCGACGCCACGGATGTTGCGGCGAAAGCTGCTCGCGGAGATCATCCATCCACGCATGCTCGAACTGTTCACCATGGCGCGTTCGGTTGTCGAGCGCTTCGGTCACAAGCGCCTACTGCCCGGCGGAGTGGTCTTGGCCGGCGGCGGTAGCAAGTTGGATGGTGTGCAGGCACTTGCGACTGCGGTGATGGATGGTATGCCCGTGCGCATGGCAGGAGTCGAGGATGGCGGTCCGTGCATTCCATCCAACGATCCGGAGTGGATGACGCCAATGGGCCTGCTGCAGTGTGCTGCAGAAGGCATGCGGAACGAGCACGATTCGCAACAGGCAGGCGATTGGTTGAGTAACATTCGTCGCAGGTTGTTCGAAAAAGGTACCTAAGCAGATACTAGATGAACCCGAGAAGGGGGAGGAATGGCTTCGTTGAGTGATGATTACAGAGTGGCTATCACGGTCAAAGTCGTCGGAATAGGCGGTGGCGGATCTAACGCGGTGGACCGCATGATAGAGGCAGGCATTCAAGGCGTGGAGTTCATCGCGATGAACACCGACGTGCAGGTGCTGGACCGCTCCAAGGCCGACAAAAAGATCGTGTTAGGTAGCAACCTGACGCGCGGTCTCGGTGCAGGAGGTGATCCCGAGGTGGGCCGAAACTCCGCTGAGGAAAGCCGCACCGACATCCGCAAAGCGTTGGAAGGTGCGCACATGGTCTTCCTGACAGCAGGCATGGGTGGTGGTACCGGCACTGGTGCGAGTGGCGTGGTTGCGGACATGGCACGCGACCTCGGTGCACTCACCGTCGGTGTCGTGACCAGGCCGTTCGGTTTCGAGGGAGCGCGCCGCAAGAGGATCGCTGAAGAAGGCATCGCTCTGCTCCGAGATCGGGTGGATACCATAATCACTATCCCCAACGACAAGCTACTGGATGTCGTGGATCGCCGGACTACCATGCAAGAGGCATTCCGCATTGCCGACGACGTGCTCCGACAGGGAGTGCAGGGCATCTCCGACATCATCACCGACACGGGCATCATCAACGTGGACTTTGCCGACGTGCGCTCGGTAATGGAGAGCGCCGGCCCCGCCCTGATGGGAATCGGCGTTGCGAGCGGGGACCAGCGCGCGGTACACGCTGCAGAGGCCGCGGTCTCCAGCCCACTGCTGGAGACCTCCATCGTGGGTGCCAAGCGGATGCTGGTGAACATCACCGCTGGACCTAACTTAACGCTCGTGGAAGCCAACCAGGCGATGCAGTTCATCCAGAACCTTGCCGACCCCGACGAGGCCGACATCTTCCTCGGGCATGTCGAGGATCCGAGAATGGGTGACGAAGTGCGTATCACAGTGTTGGCAGCCGGAGTGGGTAGCGGCTGGACGCCTAGACCTCCCGTTCGCGAGGCGAAAAGGCTGTCGAGTACCGCCGCGGTGGAGATGCAGGTGCCCCCATCGCGTATGGAGGTGCGCAACCGCCCCGAACCAGCCCCGGTTCCTCGCGAGGCCGAGGCATCTCGGACCGTTGAGCCCACCCCGGAACGCAAGCACGAGGAGCCTTCGGAGGTGCTCCCCTCGCCCAATACTGCGCTGAGCGACGAGGATCTGGAAGTTCCCGCCTTCCTCCGGCATTATCGGGATCGGAAATAGCAGTCTCTCAGAGTGTCGTATTTTTATTGCCCTGCCTCTGCTATTCCCCACCACCCGCAGAGGGCAGGGCATCGAGTGAGAGGGGCGCGGCACAGAACACGCTGTAAGGGTTCGATGCCTGGATGTTTCGGCCGGCGACTGCTACTTGGCTACCGGCCTAGGCCTCAACAGCCGAACGTCGAGGCTCATCTTCCAGGTCGTCACAGGTCAGGGTGGCAATCTACCCGAGGCCCCCGGGACGATACAGTCACTGGAGAGACATCGCACAACCCAGGGAGACTATTCCGTGGTGGTCCCGTGTATCGCGCCTCGAAGCCGGCAGACCGAGTCCCCTAAGCCTCAGAGCCACACCCCATCGTATAAGGCATGCAAACGCGTTGGAGGAGGCCGCTGTCACTCCGCCTTATACAGGTACACTTTCTGGTTCGGCATGTCCCAGGTGGTGATGAAGCGGTTCCACACGGACTGGCCGATGTGACGCCAGCCCTGCTTCTGCGCGATGAACACCTGCACGTCGG